>CAKRHU010000478.1 GCA_934339215.1 uncultured Lacticaseibacillus sp. | reverse complement strand
TCTTTAATGTTCATCAAAATCACCTCATCGTCATGATAAACCTTGGAGTGGGCTTTAAGGCAAGGGCAAAATTGAAATTCCTGAATGCAACGCTTATAATGAGAAATTATTGTCGTTAAAGATAGAAAAGGATAACCGTTATGCAACTTTCAGAGTCACTCACGCGATTGCAGAAGCCTCGCGGAATTTTTTATGCTATTTTTGGGACGATGCTTTGGGGCATCTCCGGGTCCGTCGCGCAGTATTTATTTGCCTCAGCGCATGTCTCGCCGACTTGGTTAGTCGGGGTACGGTTGTTGTCTGCCGGGATCTTGTTGTTGGGCTGGTATGTCGTCGAGACGCATCAATCATTGTGGGTGATTTTCAAAGGTGGGCACGGCTGGCGCTTGCTGATTTTTGGCTTACTCGGGATGATGCCATCTCAAGCGACATATTTCATGGCCATCAGCTACGGCAATGCGGCGACGGCGACGGTATTACAATTTCTCGGTCCGTTATTTATTATCATTTATTTAGCGGCAGCCAATCGGCAATTGCCAAGGCGCATCGATATGATTTCCATTGTGATCGCGTTGCTTGGCACCTTTTTGTTGGTGACACAAGGGCGGTTGACCAGCTTGGCGTTATCCTTACCCGCGGTGATCTGGGGTGTGCTGGCCGGGGTCAGTCAAGCCAGCTATACCTTGTTACCACGGCCGTTATTGAAACAATTCGATGAACGTTTAGTGGTTGGCTGGGCGATGATCATCGGCTCGTTGGTATTTTTACCGCGAGTTGCCTTGGCGATGCCAACGCATTTAACTTTGAATAATTGGCTCGGCATTATTTTCATCGTTGTGGGTGGTACGGCCATTGCCTATCTGTTATATTTAAAGTCATTAGCGTACATCGATCCAAGCGCCACTGGGATGCTCAGCGCATTTGAACCGTTGACTGCCACGGTAGTCGCAGTGGGTGTCTTAGGTACACACTTATCGATGCCAGAAGTGATCGGTGGCGCCTTAATTTTGTTGACGACGGTGTTGCAGGCGATTCCGCAAAAACATCTCATCGGAGGACGCAAATGAAAACTCGGATCATGTTATATGTGTCAGATGTCGAAACCCTCACCAAATTTTGGGAGCAGACGTTGAATGCAAAGTTAGTCAACACCATCCAACTACCCAAAAATCATTTTGCCAATGTGTTGGCCGTTGACGAAACCACAGAATTGGCGTTATTCAGCAACGCCTTCGTCCAAGAATTCTCACCAGAAGTCGCCGACAATCAGCCGTCGTTGATGTTTTTTGTCAAAAATTTAGATGCGGCGCACGCTCGAATCAAAGGCGCCACACCGATCGTAGCGGATGCTGGGACGCGGGCTTTTGGCTTTCCAGATCCGGATGGCCATTATTTTGCGTTAGGTGAGGGTTGACGAAACCATTTTTTCGTTATAGCATAGGGTCAATCGAATAACCGTTCATACAAACCGATGAGGTGGAGATCAAGATTGTTGTGCGCGCACAGAGAGCGACCGGTG
>CAKRHU010000477.1 GCA_934339215.1 uncultured Lacticaseibacillus sp. | reverse complement strand
CTTACGTGGTGCCGATGTACTTGGCTGTGACCCCATCAGAAGTGACCCGAGCCTTGCTGCAATACCGGCATGATCAATTGCCAGGTGCTTATCACAACGCCCAACAACAAGGATTGGCTGGCGCGTTGTTCCCGATGGTCACGTTCAACGGCATCGAGTGTCATAACGAATGGGAAATCACCTTTGAAGAACTGCATCGCAATTCCGATATCGCGTTTGCCATTAAGCAATACACGGATTACACCGGCGATGAAAGTTACGTCAATGGTGATGGCATCGATGTGTTAGTCGGTGTCGCGAGATTTTGGGCGGATCGGGTGCATTTTTCCAAGCGCCATCAACAATATATGATCCATGGCGTCACCGGCCCTAACGAATACGAAAACAACGTCAACAACAATTGGTTTACCAACACCATGGCCGCTTGGGAGCTGCAATACACCCTTGAGCGCCTGCCCAAAGCAGATATTGATAAAGTCAACGCGTTGGCCGTCAGTGATGATGAAAAAGCCCACTGGCAAGATATCGTAGCGCGTATGTATTATCCAGAGGACAAAGACTTAGGGATTTTCGTGCAACATGATACCTTCCTAGACAAAGACTTGCGCCCAGCCAGTTCGATTCCAGCCGATCAACGGCCATTGAATCAACATTGGTCATGGGATAAGATTTTGCGCTCGCCATTCATCAAACAAGCCGATGTTTTGCAAGGGATTTACTTCTTGAACGACCGCTTCACCCGCGAGCAAAAAGAAGCCAACTTCGACTTCTACGAACCGCTGACGGTGCATGAATCTTCCTTGTCTGCTTCGATTCACGCGATTTTAGCCGCAGAATTGGGTAAAGAAGAAAAAGCCGTTGAACTCTACGCTCGTACTGCGCGGCTAGATTTGGATAATTATAACAACGATACCGAAGATGGCTTGCACATTACCTCAATGTCTGGCGGGTGGTTGGCCATTGTGCAAGGCTTTGCGGGGATGCGCTATACTGGCGGCCAGTTAAGCTTCAAACCATTCGTACCCAAAGGCTGGACGCATTACAGCTTTACTTTGAATTATCGCGGTCGCTTGATCGCTGTGGATGTGGCTGATCAGACCACCTTGAAATTAGTTTCAGGTGATCCCATCGACGTGTTAGTTAATGATGAAACGGTGCATTTAAGTTAAGGAGGGGTCGCATGCTTAAAGGCTTGATTTTTGATTTAGATGGCGTGATCGCAGATACGGCGCGCTTCCACTTACAAGCATGGAATCAATTGGCTGAGCGCTTAGATATTGTGCTACCGCCAGAAGCCAATGATGCGTTGCGCGGGCGTTCGCGGATGGATTCTTTGAACTTGATTTTAAGTTATGGCGACAAAGTGTCAGCTTACTCAGATGATGAGAAAACCGCCTTTGCCCAAAGTAAAAACGACTTGTATCTTGAGTTGATCCAAACCTTGACGCCAGCAGATATTTTGCCAGGGATCGCGCAGTTATTACAAGACGCTAAAGCGTTAGGTTTACACATGAGCATCGCC
>CAKRHU010000476.1 GCA_934339215.1 uncultured Lacticaseibacillus sp. | reverse complement strand
TTGTAATTCACTCATTTGCGGCGCCACCTCGTTCCTTGTGGGGTATCTTCTAAGATGATGCCTTGGCTTTGCAATTCATCGCGAATCGCATCACTGGTGGCAAAATCTTTATTCGCTCGTGCTTCATCGCGCGCGGCGATTTTAGCATCAACGTCTGCGTCTAATAACCCAGCGGCTTCAAAATGCACGCCAAAAATCTGTAGCCAAGTGGCAAGTGTCTCACGCAATAACGCTAAGCTATCAGCCTTAGGGGCAGCGGTCGCCGCATATTCGTTCATTAACTTGGCTAAGTCATAAACGGTGGCTAGGCCATTTTGCACATTGAAATCATCATCCATCGCCGTGGTGAAAGCATTCGTCAAGTCAGCCACTTGTTGGGCAATTTGTTCGTCTTCCCCAGCTGGCGCATCAGCTTGCCGGAATTCAACGTTAGTGTCTGCGTTGTGCAACTTTTCGAGGTTCGTGGCCGCTTCTTGTAAACCAGTTTCTGAATAACGGATCGGCCGGCGATACTGCGTGCCTGCCATCAAAAAGCGCAGCACCATGGGATCAACGGTTTTGACAATGTCATGCACCGTGATGAAGTTGCCCAAAGACTTGGACATTTTGGCATCATCGTCACCGATCGTCACAAAGCCATTGTGCATCCAGTAGTTGGCGAATTTCTTGCCGGTTTTGGCTTCTGATTGCGCAATTTCGTTGGTATGATGTGGAAATTCCAGATCTTGGCCGCCAGCATGAATGTCGATGGTATCACCGAGCATGTTCGTCGCCATCACAGAGCATTCGATATGCCAACCAGGCCGGCCTTCACCCCAAGGCGAATTCCAAGAGATCTCGCCAGGCTTAGCGCCTTTCCACAACGCAAAGTCGACGGGATCTTCTTTGCGCGCGGTTTCCTCAGTGGCAGTATGTTGACTGGCGCCGAGTTCCAGCTCATCAATATTTTTATTGGCGAGTTCACCGTAATGCGGAGACTTGCGCACGCGGAAGTACACGTCGCCATCCACCGCGTAAGCAAAGCCTTTATCCATCAACACTTGAATAAAGTCGATGATTTCTGGGATCATTTCACTGGCGCGGGGATGGGCGGTAGCTGGCTCGATGCCTACCGCTTTCGTATCTTCCATAAAGGCATCGATAAAATGTTGTGCCAAATCCAGCGGTTCCACGCCAGCAGCGTGCGCGGCATTGATGATTTTGTCATCGACGTCGGTGAAGTTTGAAATGTACGTGACTTTGTAGCCGCGATATTCGAAATAACGCCGGATCGTGTCAAAAGCGATCGCAGAGCGGGCATTGCCAATATGAATGTAATTATAGACTGTCGGGCCACACACATACATGTGGACCTCGCCTGGCACTAATGGTTTGAATTCCTCTTTGCGCCGCGTCAAAGTATTATACAGTTGCATCGCGTCGACTCCTCTCAAGACCTAGTTACGTTCATCATACCTAATATTAAACCTGACATAAAGCCTCACGACACGAAAATCTGTGTACTCCGCTGAAAAGCGTTCTGGCG
>CAKRHU010000475.1 GCA_934339215.1 uncultured Lacticaseibacillus sp. | reverse complement strand
CACAATGATTTCATAGCGATCATGCGGATAATCAAACGCCAATAAGGCTAACACGGTTTTGACAATGACAATGCCTTCGTTATGCGCCGGCACCATGATCGTGACAAACGGCACCTCATCTGGCAAGACTGGCGCCGGTCGATGCGCCCAGCGCAGGTAATAAATGTAGCCGGAAATGGTTAAGATCACATTCACGATCAAAATCGCCCAAATCGAAAAAATGGCCACAAATAAGAAATAATCGAGGATTGACACTTGCTCACCGCCTTTTATACATGCGTAAGTAGACTTGCCGCCCAAGGACCAACATAATCACCATCACGATCGTGGTGATCGCAAAAAAGCCCCACATCACTTTGCTTTGGCCAGCAAAGAATTTGTTCATCCAAGATTGCGGCGTTTTTTCAAGTTTTAATGCCGACGGGGTGTGATAAGCCCCAGTCGCTCGCCGGCCATTGACTTCATACAGTCCGTTTTTGTAAGCCAAATCGAGTAATCCCACTTGATAGCTAGTCGTCAAGGTCTTCGGATCGCGCCACATTTGGTCAAAGGCTTGGACATGGGCTTTGAAATCGCCAAATGCCTTTTTGGAATTTGGCATCGCAAACGTCACGGCCAAGGGTAAGTTTGCATTAAGTTGCGCTGAGCTCAACTTGACCCCGTAACGCGTCGACATCAAACTATCAGCAGACACCGTCGCAAAGGTCAAGGATTGTGGGCTCGCTTGATCATCTTCATGCGCAAAGGTTTGGCTTTTCGGGTTGGGTAACAACACCGCGGTGTCAGCCCCACTTAACGCCTGTTTGCGATAAAGCTGATCATCACGCCAGTATGTCGGCGAGCTGATTCCCGCTGGGAACACGTGCCGTTGGGCTAACGCCGTCAAGGTACTGGTCATGTCCTTTTGCAAGGTTTTGGTCCCCACTAAGCCGTTGCCGACTTCAGGGGTTTGCAGGAAAATTACCCCACCGTCTGCCATCACCGCGTGCAAGGCTTTGGTGTAGCTGCCAAACGCGGACAATTCATTGTTGCGTGCCACTGAAGTTGCTGACACGGCAAAGCCGATGTTGTGATCAGCTAAATAATCGGCAACTTGACCCAATAATTTTAAATTCGAATAAGGCGTCACATTCGTCAACAAAAACATCGGCGCTTGCAAGCTTTGTCCGCCAAACAACCGAGACACCACTTCCGCACCTGCTAATTCACTTTGACCCTGACCATCAAAATAAGGCAAGTACCCGTAATGGTCGACGATCGTCGCATAAGGATAAGTTTGCGCACTGCCTTGAATGGCTAAACTGCCGAGCTTGATCGCTGATTTTGGCGTGTGGCTCAACACCCAAACTGGGGTGGTGTAAGGCAATAATTGAGCACCCGCAGTATTGGGCCAAGTCGCCACAAGTTGCCGTCGATACAACGGCGTGGCTTGGGCCTGCAATGCCTTAAGTTCATCTGCTTGCAAATTCCCACCGACATGCAATGTTGCGCCTTGAAACTTCGCACGATCTTGAGTGAATTTTGTATTGGTCAGATG
>CAKRHU010000474.1 GCA_934339215.1 uncultured Lacticaseibacillus sp. | reverse complement strand
TCTCAGACATCACGACTTGAGGCCGACGCTTTGGTGCTGTGCGTTTTTCAACATGACTAGCCCGCCACTGCGCAATGGCTTGGATCAAGTCGACAGGCAACGGCTGATCACAAGGAAACTGAATCGCGCCTTTGGAAGTCTGATATGGCTTCAACTGGTCAGCAAATTCAATAATCGGCGCTGCCGTCGGATAAAACCCTAAGAAATTACGATTCGCCCCAAAATACACCAACACCTGCCCTTGCCAAAAGGCTGGCATGCTGTAGCTGATGCGTTCTTCGGCTGCTGGTAAAGCCAGTTGTAAGGTACGATAAATCGCCGTCAAATGCGGTTGCGCGAGATCAGGTTGTTGGGCGATGTAATCAGAAATGCCACTCATGGCAGTCCCCTTTCAAATCGATTTGCTTCTATTATAATGGTAACGGTTTAAAAGTGCACGATTAGAAGCCACATCGTCAACGTGTTATGATAAAACAAAAATCCCAGTACCTTGAAAGGAATCACTTATGCCGTTTGAACATGAATTTACCTTGTGGCTGCTGTACTTTTTTGCCTATGCCTTCGTCGGCTGGCTGTGGGAATCTGGTTATGTCAGCTTTCAAAAACGCAAATGGGTCAACTCCGGCTTCTTAAACGGCCCGATCATTCCGGTGTACGGGTTTTCGATGGTCACGGTACTGGCGATCATTGAACCGTTTGAAAATAATTTATTGATCTTATATTTTGCCAGCGCCATCGTGATCACGGTGATCGAATACATCACCAGCTGGGGGATGGAAATGCTATTTCACGCCCGCTGGTGGGATTATTCCAAAGTGCCGCTAAATATTAACGGACGCGTGGCTTTGCCGATTTCTGCTTTTTGGGGTTTAGGGGTCGTGGTGATCGTCAAGTTCGTGCATCCCTTTGTAGCGCAAGGCGTCAATTGGTTTGACGGGCATTACGGGATCTATGCCGCGATCTTCTTCTTAGCGGTAGCCATGTTTGACTTCGGCTTCACCTTGGCCAATGCCTTGGCATTTGGGGCGGCCACCAAACGCATCGGCGACACCATCGAAGCCAAGAAACTGGAACTGCATGAGAAACTCGACGAGTCCCGTGACTGGCTGGAAGCTTATCGCAAAGACGCCGAGGCGCGCACACATCTGCCGCAATTAAACGCCGTCCAACGCCGGTTATTAAAAAGTTTCCCCAATCTGAAACTGCGCGATACCCATACCACCGCGCATGATATCGAAGACTTGATGAACTTATTACGCAAGAAGAAATAAAGCGAAAACGGACTGTCGAGGAGAAATTCTCAGCAGTCCGTTTTGATTTAAAAGGCTGGCACATCGACGTGCAATCGTTGTGAGATCTTGACTAATTCAGCATAAGTCTTATCATCGATCACCAAGCCATTCGCTTTGCGATCCGCATACGCCGCCGCTTCTTTATCGCCGTGCACATAAACTTGCTTCTCGGCGACAGCCGGTTGGGCGCGCAATTGATTCAAGAAATCATAAACTACTCGGGAATGAATTCCCAAGTTTCCAAG
>CAKRHU010000473.1 GCA_934339215.1 uncultured Lacticaseibacillus sp. | reverse complement strand
AGGCCTTGACCAAATGCAAATCACCCCGCAACTGATCATCGACATACCAATGCACGATCCCGCAGACTTTGGCGTCGTGAATCTTTAAGCCACTTTCTTCAAAGACTTCGCGCCGGGCACAATCAAGCGCTGACTCCCCTGCTTCGAACTTGCCGCCTAAGCCATTCCATAAGCCGATGTAAGGCACCTTTTTGCGATTGATCAACACCACGCCAGCTGGTGTGTGCACCAACACGACGGTATATTGTTTGGGCATGTGCTCACCTCCATTTCGTATAATCACCAGTTTACCCGCTTTTTGGGCAAACTGTGCAAAAAGTCCGGTATTTTTTTGTGCAAGTTGACCCATGCTTTGTAAAGCGCTTCCAGTTATACTTAATCTTGTAAATCAGGGAATCACTACCAATCCCCGTCTAAGGAGTGAACATTATGGTTCAAATCAATCTCGATCACATTTATAAAAAATATCCTCACGCCGATCATGACTCCGTGATGGACTTCAACTTACACGTTAAAGACAAGGAATTTATCGTTTTCGTCGGCCCTTCTGGTTGTGGGAAGTCCACGACGTTACGGATGATCGCCGGCTTGGAAGATATCTCCAAAGGCGAATTGAAAATTGGCGATAAAATCATGAACGACGTCGCACCAAAAGATCGTGATATCGCCATGGTTTTCCAAAACTATGCCTTGTATCCACATATGACCGTGTTTGATAACATGGCCTTTGGACTGAAGTTACGTAAATATGGCAAAGACGACATCAAAAAGCGGGTCGATGAAGCCGCTGAGATCTTGGGCTTAACGGAATTCTTAAGCCGCAAGCCTGCCGACTTATCTGGTGGTCAACGCCAGCGTGTCGCTTTAGGCCGGGCGATCGTGCGTGATGCCCCGATCTTCTTGATGGATGAACCTTTGTCTAACTTGGATGCCAAGCTGCGGGTTTCCATGCGTGCTGAAATCGCCAAGTTGCACCGCCGTTTGAACACCACTACCATTTACGTGACGCATGACCAAACTGAAGCGATGACCATGGCTGACCGCGTGGTGGTGATGTCTGTCGGCAAAGTGCAACAAATCGGCACGCCTGCTGAAGTTTATGACAACCCTCGTAACCAATTCGTCGCTGGGTTCATGGGCTCGCCGGCGATGAACTTCATGGCTGTGCACTACAAAGATGGCCGCATCAACGATGGCAAAGGTTTGGATATTGCCATTCCAGAAGGTCGCGCAAATATTTTGAACGATCGCGGTTATAACGACAAAGATGTCACCTTGGGCATTCGTCCAGAAGACATTCACACTGAACAAGCCTTCTTGGATACTTGGCCAGATCAATGCGTTGACTCTGTGGTTACTGTTTCTGAATTGATGGGCGCTACTTCTCAATTGTACGCCACTGTTGATGGCACGGACTTCGTTGCCACTGTTGACGCCCGTGACTTCCACAATCCTGGTGAAAAAGTCAAAATGGGCTTTGACGTCAACAAGGCTCACTTCTTCGACAAGGAAACCACCAATGCCATTGTCACCAAAGAAGCTGAAGAT
>CAKRHU010000472.1 GCA_934339215.1 uncultured Lacticaseibacillus sp. | reverse complement strand
ATGGCGGACTCTTGGACGGCATATTTGGCTAGGTAAAGACTAGACCAAATATTGGCGCCGACGCCTTCAGCGGATGCTTTTTAGCATCGTTGAAGGTTGTCGGCGCTTTTTTGTCGCTAAAAATATTGGAGGAATTATGATGACTCATTTCAAAACTGCTGCGTTCACGCTTGCAACCATTGCCTTAAGTTTCGTGCTTGCAGCGTGCGGCAGCAACAACAAATCAAGCCAGTCGAGTTCAGCGACCAAACAAGAGCTGAACTTAAGTGCCACGGCGCCGCTGCCGACCATCGATTTGGCCCAAGCCACCGGGTACGGGCAAACTGGGAACGTGTATGAAAGCTTCTGGCGCTTAGGCAAAAACGGGAAACCGATCGCCGGGCTGGCTAGCAAAGCCACTAAATCCAGCGATGGGTTGACGTGGACGATCACTATTCGCAAAGACGCCAAGTGGAGTGATGGGTCAGCCATTACCGCCAAAGATTTCGTTTATTCTTGGCAACGGACCATCGATCCGAAAACCAAGTCGCCTTATAGCTACTTGTTCTCCGGCATCAAAAACGCTGACGCCATCAACAAAGGCAACGCTAAGCCTGACACATTAGGGATCAAGGCGCTGGATACGCATACCGTCCAAATCACGTTAGACAAGCCGATCGCTTACTTCAAAGTTTTGATGGCCTATCCTTTGTTTGCCCCACAAAGCGAAAAAACCGTCACCAAATATGGCAAGAAATATGCTACGACCAGCAGCAAGATGCTTTACTCTGGGCCTTTTGTCATCACCGGCTGGAACGGGACCGGCAACACGTGGTCCTTTAAAAAGAACCCTTATTACTGGGACAAAAAAGTCGTTAAATTACAAAAAGTCAACTTCCAAGTGGTGGAAGACACCAGCACTGGCGTCAACTTATTCAATACGAACAAGCTTGATTTAACCCCACTGGCAGTCAACCAAGTGCCAAAGTATGAAAAAGACAGCACCTTCCGCTCCTACGCTTATTCTTATATCGCCTATATGCAATATAACTTCAACGCTAAGGATGCCACGGTGAAGGCTGCCATGAACAACCAGGATATTCGCTTAGCCTTTTCTCAAGCACTGGATCGCAAAGCATTGACCAAAAAAGCGTTAGGCAATGGTTCACAGATCCCAACTGGGTTTGTGCCGAATGATTTGGCTAGCGATCCGACTACGGGCAAAGACTTTGCCCAGCAACAAACGGTGGCTAATACCATCAATTACTCAGCAAAATCAGCCAAAACCCACTGGACCAAAGGCCTTAAAGCCATCGGCAAATCCAAGCTAACGTTGACGCTGCTTTACTCCAACGATGACGCCACCAGTAAAACCACGGCAGAATATATCGCCGGCCAATTGCCGAAAGAATTACCAGGCTTGACCATCAATTTGAAAGCTTTACCAAGTCAAATGGCGAAGCAAAAAGAAACCGATGGCGACTTTGATATCGCGTTATCCGGCTGGGGCGCGGACTTCAACGATCCGATCAGTTTCTTGCAGATCCCTGAATCCAATACCGCTTATAAC
>CAKRHU010000471.1 GCA_934339215.1 uncultured Lacticaseibacillus sp. | reverse complement strand
ACAACGGGATCAGCGCGATGCCGGCACCAATTGCTGGCAACAGTGTTGCCACAAACCACAAACCATTTAACGCTGAAGCACTTTGAGACACGGCACGTTGACTTAGCTCAGCAAAACTCCCAGCTTGGATCGGCGTCCAAGCAAACCTTCCCAACACAAACAACGCCAACGGCTGAGCCAGAGAAATCAGTTTACCCGCAAACGATTGAATCGCAAAGGCAATACCGCGCGCATCTAATCCAGAAATGAACGTGGCATACTCCACTGTGTCAGGCGTAAAAGTCAAATTTAACGTCAACACCACCCCTTGAGGAATCGAGCGCAACGCAATCAACATGAGATACAGCTCTAACTGATGGGTACCGCCGAGATAAACGAACAAGGTGGTGATTGCAGTCGCCACGGCGCTCCAGAAAAACAACCGAAACTTGTCGACATGTTTTAAGATCATCCCCATCAATGGGGCTAAAATGGCCATCGGCACTGCCATGGCCAGCATCGTCAAGGTTGAAACCAAGGCGCTACCAAAAAAGTAATACGACACAAACAAGTCGACCGCCGATGCCGTCCAAGTCATGCCAGAGACAATATAGTAAAGGTAGTATCGTTGCAGATATTTATTTTGTCGTACGTATTGCCACATTTGGCGCAAGGTGTAGGTCGTCGTAGCGGCAAGCTGAGGCACCCGTTCTTTGGCCACATATCCCACCGGGGCCATCATGACCGCCATCACCACGGCTAGCGTCAAAGCCGTTTGGCCAAAAGTGAAGCCACCGCGCTCTGAAACCATAAAAGTCGCCAACATGCTCGCAATGAAGGTCCCGACTAATGCCGCCATGCGCGCCACGGATAAAATACTGTTGCGTTCGGTGGTACTGGTGGTCATCAACGTCACCAAATTATAAATCGGCACATCAGACAACGTGTATGCGGTATCCCATAACACATAACTGATCGCAAACCAAACCAGTTTTTGACTGGGTGTGAGTGCTTGCGGCAGGTTGAAGACGATCACGGTCATCAAAGGCACCACCACCATCGCGATGCGCAACCAAGGCAAACTCCGGCCAGCTTTAAAATGGATTTTGTCAAACAACACCCCAAATACCGTATCTGAAAAAGCATCCCACAACTTCACTAACACCATTGCCAACGCAATTTGGCCTAACGCAATGCCATTTAGCATCAAATACGTCGTCAACATCCCGGTTAAAAAGCTCATCGCCATACCTTGGCCAGTAAAGTAACTCCAAAAACTGATGCGTTCGCGTGGTTTCGTTTCATTTTCCATGGTGGCCACCTCCAAACTTGTGATTGGCTAAAAATACTAAGCCTGCGATCATCCAAAGTTTCAAGCTGCCGCCACTTTGTTGGGCTAAGCGAATCAAAGGCGTATCCCAAACGATCGTCGCCAGAAACTGCCCTTCTGGACTACTTGGACTGACCCCATCTTGTTGTTGCATGCGCGCGATCATGAATTTTGCAAGCCGTTTCGAAACCCGGGAGTACTGGCTCAATGCTCGCGGCGTGCTCAACGCTGAGAAATGCCCTGGCGTTTGAGGCGGGTCG
>CAKRHU010000470.1 GCA_934339215.1 uncultured Lacticaseibacillus sp. | reverse complement strand
CCTGATGGCGGGCATGAAACACTGTCGATGCCGGACAGCGTGAGCAAATGAAGTTCGATTTTTTAGGAGGAATTATGCAAACCAAGCGTCCTTTTACTGGCCATGGCTGGGTCTTATTAATATTATTCGTTGCCTTGCTACTGGACGGGGTGTTGAGTCTGGTGCTGGGCCAGTGGATCATGACGGCACGATTTTCTGGCATTCCTGAATTGACGTTGATCACTTTGTTGATGATCGTGATCTTTTTGCCAGATGAGCCTTACATCGTGTGGTATGCAGTCGGCTTTGGCCTATTGTTTGACATGGTTTACACCGGGATCATTGGGATCAACGCCTTGATTTGGCCTTTGATCGTCTATATTGCGATGCAATTGCGCCAGTTCATTCCCAAGTCGCCATTATTTGTTGGCGCCTTGGTGGTGATTTCGGTGACGATTTTTTGTATTGCTGATGATTTGATGAATGAATTTATCGGCTTTGGGACTACCAACTTTGCGACCTTGGTATCCGTGCATATGGGACCAAGTTTATTGGTGAATTTAGTCGGCTTTGCGATTGTGTATTTGCCTTTGAGCCGATTATTGATAAACTTAAAGAGAAGTTAGTGAATGCCACCGGCTTGCCGGTGGTGTTTTAGTAGCAGGGGAAACCCGTTGAGAGGTGAGAGCGTGGATGCAGTAATTCTAAAAGGGCGCAAAGACGGCTTCGAGTTGCAATTAGTCGATACCGCCGCTTGGGATGCCATTTTGACAGACCTAGACGCCTTATTACAAAAATTAGCCAATGACGCGCCAGAAGGGAATGTTGAGTTTAAGTTGTTGTCAGGCAATCGCTTGTTGACAGCAGACCAACAAACCCAGGTCCAGCGCTTGTTTGATCGGTTTGGACGCTTTGAAATCAAGTCTTTAACGGCCAACGTTGAAGACCCTAGCGCCTTTAAAGCCAAACTCTTAGCGCAAGCAACGCATATTGTTGGTGGCATCGTGCGCTCTGGCCAAAGTTTGGAATTTCATGGTGACGTGGTGTTTGTGGGCACGTTGCATGTTTCTGGTACGTTAAAAGCCACTGGGAGCATTTTTGTCTTAGGCCAGGTAGAAGGGTTGTTGATCGCAGGGGCAGCTGGGGATACCAGTGCGGTGATCGCCGGCGACATCAGCCATGCTGGCCAGATTCGGATCGCGGATACCGTTGAGATCATCG
This sequence comes from uncultured Lacticaseibacillus sp., assembly GCA_934339215.1. Taxonomy (GTDB): domain Bacteria; phylum Bacillota; class Bacilli; order Lactobacillales; family Lactobacillaceae; genus Lacticaseibacillus. The sequence goes on along the minus strand of CAKRHU010000470.1, from coordinate 373 downwards.
ATAAAAATGATTATCAAGCTGATACTTTGTCTTACATCAACGATCTACATATTTTGGAACACGGACACGTCGCCGACTTATCGAAGATGCGCCCGAAACTTTTCCGGAAACTGGAGGACTTGTAATTGGGAACAGCATTAGTTGTCACCTCAGGTAAAGGCGGGGTAGGGAAAACCACTACCAGCGCCAACATCGGGACAGCCTTGGCGTTGCAAGGCAAGCGCGTGGTGTTACTGGATCTTGATATCGGTTTGCGGAACTTGGATGTGGTGTTAGGTTTGTCCAACCGCATTATTTACGATATCGTCGATGTCACCACTGGCCGGGCGAAGTTGCATCAAGCGTTGATCAAAGACAAACGCTTTGATGATCT
>CAKRHU010000469.1 GCA_934339215.1 uncultured Lacticaseibacillus sp. | reverse complement strand
ATCAAGCGAATCGCTAAGTCATGGTCATCAGCCCATTTAATGTCGGCGGCGGTGACATGGCGAATGCCGATAGTCGGCAAGGCAAAATCTGGTGAAGCGTTGTAGGCGATCGCACTAGAAATGCGTAATTTATTGGCGACATCGATCCCATCGACATCAGCGGTAGGATCTTTTTCGGCATAACCTAACGCTTGCGCTTGGGCTAAAGCGTCGGCAAAGTCGGCGCCGGTTTTGCTCATTTGATCGAGAATGTAGTTGCTGGTGCCGTTGAAAATGCCAGAAACGCTGGACACGTCATCGACGCGGGCGGCGTTTTCCAAGTTTTTCAGCCAAGGAATGCCACCACCAGTGGTTGCTTCAAAATAGAAGTGAACACTGTTGGCGGCTGCAACTTCGCTAAATTCACGCAAGTAACGGGCCACGACGGCTTTATTGGCGGTGATTACGTGCTTGCCAGCATTTAAGGATTGTATGATATAAGTGTGGGCCGGCTCGATGCCGCCCATGGTTTCAACGACTGCGTCTAAGTCAGGGTCTGCCAACAATTCGGCGATGTCGCTGGTGGCTCGAGGATCGACGGCCACATCGGCAGGCCGAGTCAGCAAGCGGGTGACGGCAAGCGTCTTCGTTTGGTTGGTTTGGGAGCTGATAATTTTGTCGACGCCTGAGCCAATCGTGCCGTATCCTAAAATTGCAATTTTCATGGCGATCCTCGATTTCTTGTGTTTTAAATAAATAAACACTTGTATTTGAATACTGAACAGATTATCATAACCAGTATGCCATTGCAAATGCAAACTTGGTTGGCCTGAAAATATTTCGCCCAACCGGAAAACGAGGCCCGATATGTATACCAGCACCCGCAACGCCCGACTCCAATTAAATAGCAAAGAAGCGCTGACGCAAGGCTTCGCCACCGATGGGGGACTGTTTGTTTTACCGACATTACCAAAAGTTGACTTGGCCCAAATGCTGGCAACCAATTATCAAGGCCAGGCGAAAATCGTGTTAAGCGCCTTGTTGCCAGATTTTGAAGCTGACGTCATCGAGCAAGTCGTCACTGAAGCTTATGGCCAACAATGGGATGACGCGCGCATCACGCCACTAAAAGAATTAAATGATCAATATGTTTTAGAGTTATTCCACGGACCAACCAGTGCCTTTAAGGATATCGGGTTACAAGTGCTGCCACACTTGTTGCACAATGCTATTGATGCCCAAACGAAAGTCTTGATTTTAGCCGCAACCAGTGGTGACACTGGCAAAGCGGCATTAGAAGGGTTCAAAGATGTGCCGCAAACTGGGATCGCCACTTTTTATCCAGATGGTGGGGTCAGCCCGATTCAAGAAAAACAAATGCGCACGACTGGTGGGGAAAATACCCATGTGGCTGCGATCAAAGGCAATTTTGACGATGCGCAAACGGCAGTGAAGCAAATGTTGAACAATGCGGAACTGGCAGCCAAGCTGGGTTCCGTGAAATTATCCGTCGCCAACTCGATCAACATCGGTCGCTTGGCGCCACAAGTGGTGTATTACTTCAACGCGTATCAACAACTGGTTCAAGCTGGGACGATTCAAGCCGG
>CAKRHU010000468.1 GCA_934339215.1 uncultured Lacticaseibacillus sp. | reverse complement strand
CTTGGATGTAAACTATACTTAACATGATGACGCTTATGTTTAACTTGAATGGAGGGGTGTGCTTGGCAAAAAATCTTAAATTACGGGCGGCTCGCGCGGCCAAAGATCTAACCCAAGAAGACCTTGCTGAGCGCGCAGGGGTGACCCGGCAAACCATCGGCGCCATTGAAAAAGGCAATTATAATCCGACGGTGCAATTATGCATCACGATTTGTAAAGTGTTGGGCTGTACGTTAGACGATTTATTTTGGGAGGAATAAACGATGCGACAATTGGATGAGCGGCAACGACAATTAGCGTTGCGTGGGGTGTTAGGGGCGTTTATTGCCTTGATCGTGATTTTTTTCTTCATTATAAGTGCGCAAGTTTTGATCGGGCATTCACTGTTTGCGGATGACACGTTGATGATTGCGATCCCATTGTGTCTCGTTCTAATGAGTTTGGTTGGGTACGAATTGTGCCAAGACATATATTTTGGGCCCCGTCGCGATGAATTATTGATTTTGTTTGCTCTTGTATTTTCCTGGACCGCAGTAGAACAATGGGTTTCAATCTATGATACATACCAGCGCGGTATTTCAGATCTGATCTTTACACATGGGCAAGTGCAGTTCGGGGCGTTGACTTGGCTGATGGCCATCGCATGGTCTGGCTTAGCAGGCATCACTTGGTTTAAAGTGATCCGAGCCGATCAGCGAATTCATTTCACTAAATCGCAAAGGTTACTGTTCATGATTTGGGCAGTGCTGCTGGCAATCACGCTTGGGATTCGCGCGACGGTTTCAACAATTCATACTCCTGTGATGACCACCATAGGAAATTTTGTGATTGCAGGATTACCACTAGCGGGTTTGTCCCTGAGTCAGCATACCAAGCGTTGGTATTGGCTTGTCGCCTGGGCATGGTTAGGCTTATGGGTGTATCTACAATGGTTTCACTAAGAGCTGGCGAATGCCGGCTTTTTTGCCAGACAAGTTAACATAATTCGTCGAAAAGACTATGATTAAGACAAGCTTTCAGGTAAAGTAGAAAAAGACGAGTTTTTTAAGGAGGCACCAATGGAAAGTTGGGTATTTCTGGCTGGCATCTTCTTGATCGCAACGCTTGCTAAAAATCGCTCTTTGATGATCGGCGTGGGTTTTGTGATGATTTTAAAAGCTTTGCCACCACTACAGCCGCTATTGAAAACCTTGCAAAGCCAAGGGATCAACTGGGGTGTGACGGTGATTTCAGCGGCCATTATGGTACCGATTGCGACTGGCGAAATCGGTTTTAAAGAATTACTGAAAGTCTTACGCGAACCGGCAGGGTGGATCGCCATCGCCATGGGTGTGTTGGTCGCCGTACTTTCAGCTAAAGGCGTTGGCTTATTAGCTCAAAGCCCGGAAATGACTGTCGCATTAGTTTTTGGGACGATCATGGGGGTCGTGTTGTTGCGCGGGATCGCAGCGGGGCCGGTGATCGCCAGTGGCATGACTTACGTGATTTTGACTGTTTTTAATTTGATCCCGCAACATTAAGGAGAACACAATGAAGTTGAATGGACAGATCCTGACGGCAACTGTCAGTGATCACAATGATAAAAATGTTTTTGCGCAATATCAAGG
>CAKRHU010000467.1 GCA_934339215.1 uncultured Lacticaseibacillus sp. | reverse complement strand
TCACCATTCATTTATGATGAGGTAAGTGTAGCGCGTTAAATTGTTGGTGAAAATCCGTCATTTGGTTGGGTGCTTACGTTTTTGACTGGACAAGCCATGGTATAATATTGATGGAGGAGTGGTGGTCATCAATGGCCAGCGCTATTTTTTTTGCAAAAAAAACGAACCGGCACACTAAGATGTCGGTTCGTTTGCATTAATTATCCAGTTTCTGGCCGCGAAGATCCCGGCTTTGAATCACCGCCACAACCCCTGCCGTCCAACTGATTTGTGTCGGCTTTCCGGCAATAAATTCATTGGACGCCCATGAAAACGGGGTTTGACTGGACCAGTCATGAAGCGGATATTTCGCGTCTTCGATTTCTAAATGTGACACTGCCGTTAAGGGCACAATGCCCAAATAGCGATAACCGGGCAAGGCCGTTAACTGATAATGACCGGGCTGATAAAACCGAATATCGTTTTCGGCATCGCACATCGTGATGTGATTGGTGTATACGGCAAATTTCGGCTGTGTTGGCATAAACAGATTCGACAAGAAGTGATCGATCCGCCCACCAGTCGCACCGACCAAACAAACCTCAGTGGCGTGGTGTTCACCAAACGCAAGGCGCACCGCCATGTCGGTGTCGGTTTCATCCATATCCACTTTGGAATGGATCTCAGCAACAGCTTTCGCCACGCGCTGATGTTCCGCCTCAGTCAACGAATCAAAATCGCCAACGGCAAAGGCTGGCGTGATCCCGGCTTCCAGTAAATGCAACGTCCCGCGATCAACGCCGACCCAAATACCAGGCAAGTTTTGCCAAGCAGAGGGATATAAAGCTTTGGGCCCACCAACCAATAAATTGAAGCGAGTCATCGCAAGGCCTGCAGTTTGGCCAACTGTGCCGCCGGATCGCCGCGGTAAACAAATGACCCTGCCACCGCAATATCAGCGCCTGCATCCAGCACCACTTGACCCGTTTGATCATTGACACCGCCATCGACTTCGATGGCAAAATGTAAGCCTAACGCTTCACGCGCCTTAGCCAAGCGCGCCACTTTATCGGCCATTGCAGCAATGAAATGTTGCCCGCCAAAGCCGGGGTTGACCGTCATGATCAACACTTGATCAAGCATTGGGAGTAATTCTTCTAACGCACTTAATGGGGTGCCCGGATTGAGCACAACGCCTGCTTTGACGCCTTGGGCATGCATCAATTGAATCGCGCGCATGATGTGAGGCGTTGCTTCAACGTGAACCAATACAGTATCCGCCCCAGCTTGGGCAAACTTGGGAATCCAGAATTCAGGATCAGCCACCATTAAATGCACATCCAAAGGTAAATTGGTGATTGGCCGCAATGCGGAAACGATGCCTGGGCCAAATGACAGATTTGGGACAAAGTGGCCATCCATAATATCCACATGCAATAAATCAGCGCCAGCATTTTCTACCAGTTGCACATCACGTTGTAAATTGGCAAAATCAGCACTTAAAATCGATGGTGCAATTTTCATCAAAAGCCCCTCCTATTTCGATACGTTGGCCGTTGACCGGCTAACTCGCGATGAAATTGAACATAATCGTCATATCGGCTGGCCATGATCTCGCCTGCGTCAAGCGCGGCTTTCA
>CAKRHU010000466.1 GCA_934339215.1 uncultured Lacticaseibacillus sp. | reverse complement strand
GCATCATACCGTCATTATCGATACTGAACGTTCTTATCGTGAGTATCGCGGCAAGTATTATTTAGTGGAGGAATAATCATGGACTATGTGGTGATTTTTGCTGGTGGTGTTGGCCGCCGAATGAACAATGGCGCCTTACCAAAACAATTTTTGGAGGTCCATGGCAAACCGATCATTATTTACACCTTGGAAAAATTTGAGCGTGATGAAAATATTGACGGGATCGTGGTGGTTTGTGTTGCCGGATGGGAAGCATACCTTGAAGACAAGATTGCACGCTTCGGCTTAAAAAAGGTCAAAAAAGTACTCACCGGTGGCAAGGAGTCAAGTGATTCCCAATATATCGGGGTCAAGTACGTCTACGAAGAACTCCCACATGATGAAAACACGGCCGTTTTGTTACACGATGGTGTGCGGCCATTGATCGATCAAGATACGATTGATCGCAACATTGCGATGGTTCATGAAAAAGGCACGGCAATTACTGTGGTCCCTGCAATCGAAACGATTGGTGTCGGTCAAAAAGCCGGACAACTGGATCGTTTTGTTGACCGCTCAAAGTGTGTCCTAGCTCGCGCGCCGCAAAGTTATCGCTTGGAAGTGTTGCACGATACGTTTGAGCGCGCTCATGCTGAAAAGCGCAATGATTTTATCGATTCAGCAACGATGATGCAGCACTATGGTTATCAGTTGTACACTGTCATGGGGAGTACCGATAACATTAAGGTGACGACGCCCACTGATTTTTATATTTTCCGGGCTATTTTAGATGCCCAAGAAAATTCTCAAATCTTTGGAGGTCAAGCCTAATGTCGTTAAAGCTTGAGCCAATCTTAGCCTCGGACCTTAAAAGCCTCGTTGATGAGCATGCTGATTTATACCAGCAATACGCCGGCAAGACGGTTTTGGTCACCGGTGCCACGGGCTTGATCGGACACGTTTTGATCCTTGCAATGTTGACCGCCAATGAGCTTTTGCATACCAATATCCATATTTTGGGTGTGGCCAGAAATTCTCAAAAAGCCGATCGGATCTTTGGCCAACTGGTTGAACGCGACGATTTTGAGCTGATTTTTCAAGAAATTTCAGCCCCGATCCAAACGCTTCGTCGATTGGACTTTATTTTTCATACTGCGGCTGTGACGACCTCTAAGCTTTTGATTGAAAAACCAGTAGAAGCTTATGTGGCGCAATTCGAGGGGATGAACAACGTCCTAAAACGGGCCCAAGCCGATCAAGCACGCGTCGTTTACTTGTCATCGATGGAAATTTATGGGCAACCGTTTGTTGATCATCGTGCGACTGAATCGGATGTCGGCTACGTTGATCCTTTGGTTATCCGTAATGGTTATCCTGAATCCAAGCGGAGCAATGAATTTTTGGCGAGTGCTTATAGTCATGAATTTGGGGTGTCTGTGGTCAACGCGCGCCTGGCACAAACCTTTGGTCCAGGCGTCAGTGCCGATGATACTCGGGTATTCGCTCAATTTGCTCGCAGTGCCGTTGCTGGCGAACCGTTAGTGTTACATACTGATGGCAGTTCCATGGGCAACTATTGTTATTTACGTGACACCATCGCCGCGTTGTTGTTATTAGGCGTCAAAGGGCGTCGTGGTGAAAGTTACAAT
>CAKRHU010000465.1 GCA_934339215.1 uncultured Lacticaseibacillus sp. | reverse complement strand
AATCTCAATGATATGTCGATGATTCAAAAAGTTGGCTTAGGCGTTTCCGTGAAAAACGGCGTGCCAGCGATTCAAGAGGCTGCGGGTCTGGTGTTACCTGTCGATAATAATCACGATCCAGTGGCTAGCTTAGCGAAGCTTGTGTTTGATTTATAAACGGGGAAGACGTATCGATTTGATGATGCGTCTTTTTTCAAAAAAAAATTGGCGTTGGCCGCAACACCAAATATGGATTCATGTAAACTTATGTGACCGTACCAGCACTAAGTTGTCATGCGGTGTGTTAATGCAGAAATGGTATTGAAAAGGTGTGAAACACGATTAGTTTCACACCTTTTGCGTGCAGGTCAGCTTTTATGACCGCAAATCAAGATTTTTGGTTTCAGTCAACGTGACATCTTCTCGCACGCAGGTATAATAAAAATTATCATTTCAACAATAGAAAGCGAGAAAACATGCTTGATCTTAATTTAGCTAATATTGCCGTCGTGTTCATCGACTTACAAGCAGATATTTTGCGCGCAGCCCCACTGTATCCGTGGACGGCCAGTGCTGTGATCACGGCCAACGACCGGCTCAGCCAAGCGTTCAAAAACACCGCCGCGTTAGAAGTGTTGGTATCCGTACAAACTGAGACGTTCCAACATTTGTATCCTTTTGCCGCCAAACAGCGGCATTTGGTCAACGGCAATCAACCAGAATTGTTGCTGCCGATTGTCCAAGACCCAGACGCTCAAAACGTGATTCAAGTCACCAAGCATAATCCTGGCGCATTTTTCGGGACGGATCTTGATTTACAGTTGCGTCGCCAAGGCATCGATACGATCATTTTAGCGGGTGTTTCCACTTCTAACGGCGTGTATGCCACGGCATTGGACGCATTTCAATATGCCTATCACGTGATCATAGCCGAAGATGCGTGCGCAGACCGCGACATTGAAAAATACGACTTCTTCTTCACCAAAATGTTCTCCCGTATCGCCACTGTTTCAAGCGTTGAAACGATTGTAGACGCGGTTGCTCGCGCCAAGTAACGCTTGCAAGCTCATCTTTTAGGGCATCACCCGACGAAAAATAACGCCGCTGATCTTCAATGAGGATCAGCGACGTTTTTGAATTCTTTTACGACCAGTGGTTTGGTTTTGGCACGAACTTGGGCCATCAGCTTCATTGTTTGAGCAATTTTTTCTTGATAGGCGATCGCATCGGCAGTCCTGGTTGAGGTTTTAGCTTTTTTGCGCTTGGGTGCATGTTTTTTAGCCGCAGTGGTTGGGCCTTCAAGCGTTTCGGGTTGCGGTAGCGGCGCAAATTTTTGCGATAATTCTGCCAACGAATCATTGAGGTAGCAGCCTAGCCGCAGTGCTGCGCGATTTGTTGTGGCATCAGGCAGTAATAGTTGGGCCCACAAATCGATCAAGCGCCAGGCGATGACCAATTGGTGTGAGGCCGTCGCAATACTGATGCCGGTTTGAATCAGTGGTAAGGCAGGGGCGGTTTGATCAAATGCGACATCAGCCAAAGCCAACAATAAATACACCGTGCTGACATCCAAGTCAGGAACTGGCTTTTTCAGGCTTTGGACAAGGTAATGCCGATAGCGCGTCGCCACGACCTTACGCCCACTTTTTGCGGCGATGTAAGCT
>CAKRHU010000464.1 GCA_934339215.1 uncultured Lacticaseibacillus sp. | reverse complement strand
GATGATGGTCAAGTAGCACCCGCTGTTGTGACTGACGCCAACGACGACAAGTACACGGTTCAAGCTAAGCGCATTTATGCTGCTTTAGGTGGTAGCGACAACTTGAACGTGGTTGATAACTGCACGACGCGTTTGCGTTTGAAGTTATCTGATACTGGCAACATCGACAAAGCGGCGATCAAAGCCACTGGTGTTCCAGGCATCAACGTCTTAGATAAGAACAACTTACAAATTATTGTCGGCACGGAAGTTCAATTCGTTGCGGATGCTTTGAGCCAATTGAAAGAATCCAACACACCGGTTTCTGTTATTGAACCAAGCGCCGCTACAGCGCCAGCTGAAGTGAAGTCTTCAGCCGCTGAAGCTGGCGTTGACGTTCAATTCCACAGTGTGGCCAATGGTCATTACTTGGAACTTGATCAATTATCCGACCCTACATTTGCCCAAAAGATGTTAGGTGACGGTTTTGCCATCGACCCAACAGATGGCAACATCGTTTCTCCAGTAGACGGTGAAGTTACTACTGTGTTCCCAACTAAGCATGCCATTGGCTTTAAGACTGCTGGCGGCTTGGAAGTCTTGCTCCATATGGGCTTAAACACGGTTGAATTAAAAGGGGCCGGCTTTGATGTCCAAGTTGCTGATGGCGATAAGGTCAAGCATGGCCAACTGGTGGCTAAAGTCGATCTCGAATCGATCAAGGCTGCTGGCAAGCTCACCCCAATGATTGTGATCATCACCAACATGGATGCAGTCGGCTTGTTGAAGTACAACGCCGTTAAGGATCCGATTGCTGATGATGCCAAGGTCTTAACTGCAACCACGAAGTAATTTCGGTTAAATCGAAAACGCACTTTCCAGCTGTGCTCGGCTGAAAAGTGCGTTTTTTTGAGTTAATCAAAAGGAAATTTCATGCCCCAAGCATTGCGGACATCATCCATAATATGGGAAACGTCGTGCGACTTGGCTAACTGACCATCATCATGGCCGCCTTCAATGTAGTGTTGCATGTCCTGAACTTCATATTGTAAAGCCAAAGCTGAGTCCCCGGCAGTCAAGGTTTCAGTATGCGAGCTGTGCGCATCTTCCGTGTAGGTGACCAAGGCTTCAGTTGCCCGCGGGTAGTTGTTGATCTCAACATACCCTTTGGTGCCTGACACGACGCCGCGCTTCGGTTGTTTGGCGCGCAGTGATAAGGCCATCACTGCCATTTGTTGGTCGGGATTTTTCAGAATGATCCCAGATTGCTCATCGACGCCAGTTTCAAAGAATTTGACTGTGGTGAGGGTGACATTAGGTTGCGAATGTAAAAAGGTGCGCGCAAAAGCCGTGGCATAGCCGCCGATATCCAATAACGCGCCACCGGCCAGGGCTTTGTTGAAGAAGCGATTATTCGGATCATAGTCTTTGAGACTGCCGAAGTTGACTTGCACCATGTTGATGTCGCCGAGTTTACCTGACGCGATCAAATCCTGAACTTTTTGGTAAATCGGCATGTGCAACAGCGTCAACCCTTCAGTCAAAATCAACCCTTTTTCATGGGCTAATGCTTGGACTTCATCGAATTGCTTGGCGTTGATGGTGATCGCTTTTTCCGCAAAAACGTGCTTGCCAGCATTTAGCGCCTTTTTGATGTAGTCATAG
>CAKRHU010000463.1 GCA_934339215.1 uncultured Lacticaseibacillus sp. | reverse complement strand
AGCCGGATAACGATGCGGTGTTCAAGCGGTCATTTGCGGTGATGATTTTAAGCGCAGTGGTTTATGCTGATCGCAACACCTATCACGTGTTATCTGATCAAGATTACAATGATCTGGTGCTGCCAGTGGCGACGTATATCGCTTTAGAACAAGATGGACGCGGCTATGTGGAAACCAAAGGCTGGGCGCATAGTTACACGCATATCGGCAATTTACTCGATGAACTTTCCGATGTCACCTCGCTAACTCGCGCACAGAAAGTCTTCTTGATGATGACGGCGCTGAACGGGTGGCAACGCATGGCGCATCCTTTGGTGTATGGCGAAGATATGCGCTTTGCTTTATATCTGACCAATCTTGCGGCAATGCATCAGTTTTATGCCCAGTCATTGGTGATGGCGCTGACCGCTTGGCAAAAACGCCTCCGCCATATCCAACCGCGAGAGTCTCAAAGTTTTTGGAATCGGTGGTATAATCGCTCTCGTTTGCTTGAAGCATGCATCATGCGTGCAGATATGCCGCAAGTGGTCGTGGATTATTTGCAGAAGATCATCGATGCATATTGAAAGCCGGTGGCCAATTTTTAGGATTCTAAGTAATGTGTGATGATGAACTGCTGGATGGTAGGCTAGAGTCGCTCTAAATAGCGTTAGTATCACGTTTGATCATGAAAATTTTCTAACGATGATGACAAGACTGTCATGAAAGCCTCATGAAAGCCAACGTTAATTCACAAATAAAAGCGTGATAATTATTCGCTTTTAGAGTGACACGACAATAATAGTGGTAAACGACAATATTTTTCAGTATAATTACGGTAACACAATGATATTTTCATGGAGTCTATAATTGTGAATCGGAATTAGTATGGGAGTGAACGTCATGCAAAAAACACAGCCGGCGCTACGCATCCTGGGGGAACGCGTCCGCCATTACCGGAAGTTGAAAGGTTTATCGCAAGCAGACTTGGCCAAAGGCATTTGCACGCAAGCGACGATCTCGTTGATCGAAAAACGCAACAAAGTGCCGAGCATGAATATCCTGGTGCGCTTGGTGGAGCGCCTCGGGGTGTCGATGGCGGATATCGTGGTGGAAAACCGTGATAAGACGCAACAAATTTTGTCCGCAGTGGAAAAACTCGTGCGCCATTCCGAATTTGATACGGCCAAAGAAACGTTAAACAAGTTGAATGTGGATAAGTTAAAGAACTCCGACGACAAAAAACGCTTTTACTATTTCCGCGGGATGATCGAATTGTTTGCTGAAAAACAACCAGACGAAGCGATCTATTTCTTCGGTCGAGTGCTCAATCCTTTAGTCACCCGCGAACGCGATTTGTTAGCGATCATGGCGACTTTGGGGTTAGGCTTAGCCTACGCGGAAAAAGGTGCCCAAGAGCGTGCTCGGGTGTATATCGACCAGGCGCTGAGTTTGCTCAAGGGGATGCCACTGAAAGAGGCCAAGTATCTTGACGTTGAGCTGACGATTTATTGGCACACCGCGCGGATTTATTTCGAACTTGGCGAGTATCAACAGGTGCTCAAACATGTCACTGCCGGCATTGAAGCCGCAGTCAGCAACGACTCATTGTTCTTGTTAGATGAGCTGTATGCGTTGCGCGCCCAAGCGCTGGAGCAACTCGGTGA
>CAKRHU010000462.1 GCA_934339215.1 uncultured Lacticaseibacillus sp. | reverse complement strand
ACAAATTACGCACTGATGGCACCACTCAGTTGTTTGGTCCAAATGTTTTAGCCATTTGTAAAGCCGCAGACATTGTTGTCATCGGCTTGCACGGTGGCGACGGTGAAAATGGTAAAGTCCAAGCCGTCCTCGACTTGAACAATATCAAATATACTGGCAGTGGCAGTACCGCTTCTGGTATCACCATGAACAAAGTCTACAGCAAAGAGATCATGTTATACAAAGGGATCAAAACTGCTGCCTTTGTCGAAATTACCAAAGATCAAGGGGCAAAAGGGCACACCTTACCATTTGCTTACCCAGTGGTCTTAAAGCCAACTTCTGGCGGCTCATCAGTCGGCACGCATATTGCCCATAACGCTGATGAACTAGAATCTGGCTTAGAAGATGTGTTCCGCTTTGATAATTCTGCGATTATTGAAGAATTTATCAAAGGTCGCGAATTCTCCTTAGGCGTGGTCAACGGCCATGCCTTCCCAGCCATTGAAATCAAGGTCCATGACGGCTGGTATGACTTTGAACATAAGTTTATCGAAGGTCACACCACTTTCGTCACCCCACCTGATGATTTAGCTGATGATGTGCATGATGAAATGAAACGCGTCGCCGTTGAAACCATGGATGCATTAGGCATGCAAAACTACGGTCGCGTGGACTTCTTCGTGGATGACAACAAGGGTGTTTGGGTGATCGAAGCCAACAACTTGCCAGGCATGACCCCACTGTCTTTGTTACCACAAGAAGCAGAAGCTGAAGGCGTGGCATACGGCGATTTAGTCGAAAGCATCGTCAACGGTAAGTTGAAGTTATACGCTGATGGCATGAACAACTAATTTTTTGAATTCCGCAAGTCTTTAGGCTTGAGGTTTTTGTTTGACTTTAGAATTTCGACATGCGATACTATTTGACGGTGCCAAACCACGATCAGTGAAAGCGACTGGCGCGCAAGCGTTCAGAAAGTTGCCGCAGCTGATCACGAGAACCGACCTGCAGACATGCAGGCCGGTTTTTTTTGCTGATACTAAATCATTTTTGAACCCGGTTTAAATCAACTTACGCTGTCCGCGCATCGACAGTGTGTTTTGAATCTTCCAGCTGGCGATACCAATTGCCTTGCGGCCCGAAAATCTGAGGGCTGCGACGGCTTGGCGCCACTGCGGTGAATTGGACCATTGCCGGTGCGGCCGGCGCCAGCTCTCGAACATAGACCGTTCGAGGAGCTTCTGCCTAGATTTGAAGCCAAGAAAAACACTTGTCAACAAACCTGCCGGTGAAATCCGCGCGAGCCGCCACAAAGCGGCGTCTCACTTGATTTCACTGCCACGGGCAATTGTCCAATTCACCTCCGTTCTACCAAACCATCGCAGCCCCCAGATTTTCTTCGTTATGATTACTAACTTACAGATTCAACCCGCTTACGTACGGCCGTATTTCCCAATTAATCGACACATAGACGTTGGTAGTGGATGTTTCGTAGCCATCAGGTGCCAGTGGTCTGGCGCAGTGGAGGAACTGAAATCATCGAACGTGGCAGAAATATTAGCGGAGACAGTGATCTTCTGGCTCCGCTAATATTTCAGGCGAATTCAAAGACGCGGGTTTCGGCTTTGAATTCAGGCATAAGAACATCGGCGGTTTGTGCCGATTT
>CAKRHU010000461.1 GCA_934339215.1 uncultured Lacticaseibacillus sp. | reverse complement strand
AAATAACAATATCATCAGCCACAACACGTGCTTGGCAATTGGCTGGCGTGTAGCTTTCACAGACGCATTTTTGGCGCGTTGCGGTTTTTGCACTTTGAAATGGAGAAACGCGACGATCCAAAACAAACAGCGCACAAGCCAAAATAAAAATATACGTGATCCCAAACGGCAGCACGAAGCCGACGATCAAGGTCCCAATGACCAAGCCTAAGTTCGACATGAAATACAAGACGTTAAACACATAAGACGGTTTGCGGCTGGTGACCAAGGTGGCATAAGCGTTGACGCCAGTGGCCACCACCCCGTTACCGAGCCCTAATAAAATTAATAATAGTGGATAAGCTGGCCACCCATGAAAGAAAATCAAACTTAGCGTGGCCACAATATTGATCGTGATCCCACCTAAAATCGTCGGATAAGGTTTCCACCGATCAAACAACCTGCCGCCCACATAATTTCCACCCATGGTCGCCAAGGAATTGATCAACAACACCAACCCAGACACGGTCAACGATTCGTGCAAATATTCATGCATGTAGATTGTCGTCAACGGCCAAATAAAACTGATCCCAGTATTGGTGATCAAACTGCCCAGAAATAGCCATGGCAATTTCAGTTCTTTGCGATGCATCGTACCCCTCCAAAAATAAAAAATTGTTTCATTAAATATCTGTTGTGGCTCACCCAGACATATTCTGACCTGTATTCGGAAACGAGCCGCCGGATCAAAAAGCGGAGGATGGGTGGTCACCAGCCGTCGAATCGCTGTTAGCAGTTTACTGCTTACAGCGACGCTGAATCAAAGATCCACTCGCGGTTTGTGCGAGTTAGCTTTGATTCAGCGGATTGCGTTCCGTGACCACCCAGCTGGAGCTTTTTGATCCGGAGGCGCTCCTTTTCAAAAAGCGCTCGGTCAGACATATTGTATCGGAATCACTGGGGTGAAGACACGATAATGGGCAATTTCTCATCTTTGCTCATTTAAAGAAACATTGTTTTTCACGAGAATCCCTCGGTAAGCGTTCCCCAACGCGCTATCATGCGGTAAACTAAAGGTATCAGTAAAATTTGTGAGGTAATTTCGATGACAGTAGAAGCTAGCTTGACCTATCAACAAACTTTTTTCAACGATTTCGCCAAGGCTTGGCAGGACCAGTCGACGTATCGCTTGTATCAAGGCATCGACAAAACCGCCTCTAGCCTGCGTTTGGAAGTAACGGAAACTCCAGGCTATATCTTAGCCTACGACAAAGGAGCGCAAGATGAGCTCCATGACTTCTTGCAAAAAGCGTTTGTCGCCTTCTTACGTGAACATGTGCCATTTTTTGAAGTATCCGATGAAGGTCTTGTTTATTTTGGCGATTGGTACCACCGCCGGCAGTTCGGTCAATTAAGTGTGTTCACCCGCACCATCGACCAAGCCACACCACAAGAGCGCAACATTTTGCCGCAATTAGTGGCCTTTGCCCAAGACCCTGAACATTATCTTGATAATCAATTAGAAGCTTTGCGCAAAAATATCTATCAAACCGTCAATGATTTGCATAACCAATTGGAAGCTGCCAGCGTGGAAGAACCCGTGCAACCAACGCGCAGCACCAACTCAGCTTCTGGTTCCTTCCGCGGTTTGTTAAAGAACTTCATCGACCCAGACG
>CAKRHU010000460.1 GCA_934339215.1 uncultured Lacticaseibacillus sp. | reverse complement strand
TTCTCGACCCGCCGTGCCCCAGCAAATACCAGCCAGCCACGTTCGGCAAATAATTCCGTCGCGGCTTTGCCCATGCCACTGGAAGCGCCAGTGATCAAAATCGTTTTTTGAGACATGTTACCGCCTTCTTTTACCATTTTCTTCTATTATAAAAGGCCGGCGACACGAAGTCACCAGCCTTTTGACTGAGCTAATCGATGGTTTTAAGCTTGCCGCGGAAATCATCCAAGCTCGTGTAACCTTTCAACGCCATGATATCATCAAGTTCATGGGCGACGCGATCAAAGATCTTCGTGCCTTCATAGCCGAATTGCGTCCCGATTTGCAACATCGAAGCACCGCACAAAATGTGTTCAAACGCATCGCGTCCACTCATGATCCCGCCAACGCCGATCACAGCGATGGATGGATTCAAGCGTTGCGACAATGCGCGCACATTAGCCAAAGCAGTTGGCTTCACACTGGCGCCACCTAAGCCGCCAAAGCCACCTTTAGGCTTGATGGCCACAGTTTCGGTTTCGTAGTTGACGATCAAGCCGTTGCCGACAGAGTTGATGGTCGTGACAAAAGTCAGTGGGAATTGGTTCAGGACTGCCGCGATTTGATCAAAATGGGCCAGGTCAAAGTATGGGGGTAACTTCACGCCAAGCGGCTTAGTGTAAAAGTCAAACACTGCCGTCAAAGTTTCTTTCGTGGCGTCAAAGTCATAACCTTGTTGCGGATGGCCAGGGACATTTGGGCAAGATAAGTTTAATTCGACAAAGCCGTTATAAGCAGAGTCTTGAATCTGGTGCAGCATCGCCAAGTTATCTGCCAAACTAGTGCCAGCGATGGATAAGAAGTTCGTGGCATCCGGGCGCTTTGCTTGGTCTTTTAACACAAAGTCCAAGTAGTAGTCCAAGCCATTGTTTGGCAGGCCCATGGAGTTGAAGCTACCGTGTGGGATCATTTTCATTCGTGGTTCTGGGTTGCCGGCACGATACGCTGGCGTTGCACTTTTGGTAACATAAGCCCCGGCATTGGAATTGATCAAGGCATTGAGGTCGCGATCAGATTGGCAACGTACACCGGCAGCGTTCATTAAGCACGTTTTGAAATGACGATCGGCAATGGTAGTGGCAAGAGTCAACATAGCTTCTTTTCTCCTTTTTAACACATCTATTTTCTGCTGTTATCCATCATACACTGTTTATCGGCGTTAGTCACGGACGAAATTCACTTTTTTACGCACGAAAAAGATTAAAACACGAACAATATAATGTGATTGCGTCGTTTGTTGTGGTTTCATCCGGCGAATGATCGCAAATCGTTCGGATTCCAAAATCATCCCCTCATAGCTTCGCACACTTCAAAGCAACACACCTACGGCTTTCTCACATCGTCGCGCTTTTTTGAGCAACGCCGACACCGCTAGCACCCTGATCTTATACCCTCGGCGTCGTGATTGTTGAAGCAACGTCGATACAGCTAACTACGCGTCAGAAACCGGTCCAAAGATCAGGACCGATTCCTGACGCTAGGCGACCTGATCGACTAAGGACGCTTCAAAAATCACTGGGTACAAAAAAGCACCGAGTCATTAGACTCAGTGCTCACGGCTTTAGTTGCCGCCGTTCTTTTTGATGATTTCTTCTTGGATAGACTTAGGGGTTGCTT
>CAKRHU010000459.1 GCA_934339215.1 uncultured Lacticaseibacillus sp. | reverse complement strand
ACTAATTGGGCATGCAAAGAGTCGATGTCAGTTGTAAAGTAATCCAAACTAGTCTTCCTCCTTGTCGATGATGGCAGGCACTTGAATCAAAGTGCCTTTTGATGTTGGCACGTTTTTGAATAAGTCTGAAGTTTCAGTATCATTGACCGCGACGTCTTCGCGCATCACATTTTGCAAGTGGATGGATTGCGTCGTGGCGGGAACGCCTGTGGTATCAACGGTTTCCAGTTGATCCACCATGTTTAAAATGTCGTCGAGTTGGTTGGTGAATTGGTCGAGTTCGGCATCACTGAATGCTAAGCGCGATAATTCAGCGACGTGAGCGACGCTATCTTTTGAGATCATCGTATCCCTGCTTTCATTATTGTTGTGTGGTTTTCACACTCATAGCTTTAATTCTACCATTAAATAAGTATTTCTTGAAGCAACCGTGAAAGGTAAGCTACCAAAAAAATGGTGATTTCGATGAATGATTCCAGTCAGGTGGCGCAACAAAGCAAGGGGCCTCGATGGAACTAGTCTGGTGGGTCGCTTTGCTCCCCGCCAGCCGGATTTCTATCTGCGGGTTCCAGTATGCGACCAGTCGCTAACTGGAATCTCACTATGTCGCGCCACCTGACCTCCATCATTCATCGAAATCACCATGTCATTATCGCGTCACTTCACTGACCAAGCCTTCGATCAATTACTTTGGCTCATTCACCGGATATTCAGGTTTTTTCCCGCTTAATACCAAATCGATTTGCTTGGCAGCGATCATCGCCATTTTACGGTTCGCTTCGATGGTATTGGCCCCGATATGTGGGGTGAGGATCACGTTAGGCATTTGGTACAAAGGGTGATCGGCTGGCAGTGGTTCTTTTTCAAACACATCTAAGGCGGCCCCAGCAATTTGTTTGGTTTGCAGTGCTTGCACCAAAGCGTCAGTATCCACCACTGCCCCACGCGCTAGATTGATTAAGCTGGCTGTGGGCTTCATCATCTCAAACTCAGACGTTGACACACAATGTTTGGTTTCAGGAACGGAAGCGATATGCAGGCTAACATAATCTGAACCCTTGAACAGCTCATCCCATTCAACATATTCACCACTAGCTTGATCAGCTCGAGGATGGCGATCATAAAGCAGAACCTTCATCCCCAATGCGTGGCACATGTCTGCCAACGTTTGTCCCACATGGCCGACGCCGACGATTCCCACCGTGGCGCCAAAAAGTTCATGCCCTAATAGGCCTTGATAAGCGCCGGTCCAGTCATCGGCGCGGGTTTTGAGATCTACTGCATGAAAGCGTCTTGCCAACATGAATAGATCCATCATCGCCAGTTCTGCAACAGTACGGGCATTAGCTCCTGGCGCATTGGTCACCCACACGCCTTGTTTGGCCGCGTAGCCAACATCAATGGCATCATAGCCCACCCCACGCCGCGCCAAAATCTCTAAATTCGGCAGCTTTGCATATAACGTGTTAGGAATTGGTTTGGAAATCATCATGATGGCCGCCGCATCTGGCGCCAGTTGCAGGATCTCGTCAACGCCTGGGTTATCGCAAGTGACCACTTCATAGCCATGTTTGGTCAAATAATGAGCTGTCAACTCGTCGGCAATTTTAGGTAACAACACTTTTTTCATCAGGCACCTCTTCAGTTTATTAATCTTGTTATATC
>CAKRHU010000458.1 GCA_934339215.1 uncultured Lacticaseibacillus sp. | reverse complement strand
CTGTAGTCAGGCCTGGAGGTGTGTATATGACCACTTCAATTCGACAAAAAGTCACCAAAGTTGGCACGGTGTTAACCGACATGGTGATGCCCAATATTGCCGCGTTTATTGCGTGTGGCTTATTGGCTGCGGTGTGTGCGCCGCAAGGCTGGTGGCCAAACGCCGATATTTATCGCGTCGTGTCGTTGAGTCAAGCTTATTTGATTCCGATGCTGTTAGCTTTTACTGGCGGCAGTAATGTTGGCGGGCATCGCGGCGGGGTGGTTGCGGCCATCACGGCCATAGGCGTCATTGCCACCGCCCAATCAGCGGCGATTTTAGGGGCGATGAT
Source organism: uncultured Lacticaseibacillus sp. (assembly GCA_934339215.1). Lineage (GTDB taxonomy): Bacteria > Bacillota > Bacilli > Lactobacillales > Lactobacillaceae > Lacticaseibacillus. The sequence continues at coordinate 1,340 of CAKRHU010000458.1, read as the reverse complement.
CGCAGGGCCTTTTGCAGGCTGGGCGGTCAATACCGTAGATGACTGGTTGCGCCCTCATGTTAAACAAGGCTTTGAAATGCTGGTCAACAATTTTTCTGCCGGGATCTTAGGCATATTATTGGCTTTGATCGGCTATTACGGATTAGCGCCAGTAGTCGATGCTGGGGCGAATTTGTTGGCCAGCGGCGTGGCCAGTTTGATCGCCTGGCATTTGTTGCCGCTGGCGAACTTGATCATTGAACCTGCCAAAGTCTTATTCTTGAACAATGCCTTGAATCACGGCATTTTGACGCCTTTGGGGATGCAAGCCGCGGATCAAGTCGGCCGCTCGGTATTGTTTTTGGTGGAAACCAATCCTGGACCTGGGCTTGGGATCTTGTTGGCGTTTCATTACTTTGGTCATGGTCATTCGCAAAAATCTGCCGGCAGCGCCGCGATCATCGAATTTTTCGGCGGGATCCATGAAATCTATTTCCCTTATGTGTTAAGCCAGCCAGCATTGATTTTAGCTGCGATCGCCGGTGGGGTCACTGGGACGTTTACCTTTTCGACTTTAGGTGCTGGGTTGACCACAGTGGCCTCGCCTGGTTCGATCATTTCGATTTTGTTGTTGACGCCACAAGGCATCGGCAATTTCTTAGCCGTAGTGGCTGGCGTTGGTTTGGCTGCAGTGGTGTCGTTTAGCGTTGCCAGCGTGGTGTTGATGAGAAGCCATCAACCACAAACCGAAGTGGATACCTCTCAACACATACAACATGCGATCCGCAAAATTATTATCACCGGTACCCAAGGCATGGGCACGCCGCAAATGGCCGTGACGCTTTTACAAGCGAAGTTAAAACCGCTCAATGATATCACCGTAAGTGTGGTGGCTCAGCCGATTTCGGCGTTGACGCCAGATCAAAATGCATTGTTCATTGCCAGGGATGATTTGGTTTCCATGGTCCACGATCAAGTACCGGGGGAGATCAGGATCTTAGGGGTGACCAATTATTTGAAATCACCGGTTTATGATCAAGTGCTGGCGATGTTGCAAGCGCAAAATCGATTCAGATAAAAGTAAAAATCGAGCCCGTCATATCGACAAGCTCGATTTTCGCTTTAATATTTTGGTTCCAACAAACGCCGCGGGCGAATGAAAGTGGTGATGGCGGTGTCGTTTTCTGGAATGTAGTCCGCCGCAGTGAAGAAGGCCTGCATGTCCGGATCATCGCATACTACCACGATGCGCGCGACTTGCTTGAAGTATTCGTCGAATTGATCCAACAATTCATGGCCGATGCCTTGATGTTGGTATTCCGGCAATACGATCAAGTCTTGAATGAACAACACGGTGTGCA
>CAKRHU010000457.1 GCA_934339215.1 uncultured Lacticaseibacillus sp. | reverse complement strand
TGGAAAATTGCCCCACTTTGTTCCAAGTGATCGCGTAAGCTCAATGCATTGGTCAAGTTCCCGTTATGCGCCAAGGCGATGGACTCATGGGAGAAGCGAAACAATAGTGGTTGGATATTTTCCAAAATGCGTCCGCCAGCAGTAGCGTAACGCACATGGCCTAACGCGGCAGTCCCAGCCAAAGCCCGCACGGATTCAGGGTCAGCAAACACTTCCGACACTAAGCCAAAACCATAGTGACGATGTAAGCCGTGATCCGTTAAGCCGACGATCCCAGCCCCTTCTTGGCCGCGATGTTGCAAAGTGTGTAAGCCTAAATGAGTCAACACGTTGGCGTGCGGGTCGCCCCAAACACCAAACACCCCACATTCTTCATTTAATGATTTTACTTCAGCGCACATGCTAAGGCCTCCGAGTAGATGGTGGTCAATTGCGACATTTGAGTGTGAAGCTCACCATCGGCTAATTTCAAATCAAAATCACCAGTGGAAACGACCCCAAGTTGCACCGCTTGAGCTTGGGCGATGGCTTCAAAATTCGCTTGGTCTTCCGGTTTGACCGTCAATAAGAAACGGCCTTGGGTTTCGCTGAACAATTGCGTTGTGGTCAACGTGGTGTCGGCGATCAAACCAAGATCACGTTTGGCGCCCATTTCAACGATCGCTGCGGCTAAACCGCCATCAGATAAATCATGCGCGGCGTTGACCAAATGCTTGCGGATCAGATCTAAGACGAGATCGTGGGTTTGTTTTTCCGCTTCAAGGTCAAAGCCGGTCAAGCGTCCCGCATAAGTGCCAGTTTGCAAATACTGTAAACTCGAGCCGTTATAATCATCCCCGGTTTGACCTACCAGATAGACAATGTCGCCAGCTTGCTTGAAATCAACCGTGGTGATGGCGGTGAGGTCTTCGATCAAGCCCACCATCCCGATCATCGGCGTTGGGTGAATCCCGTGGTGATCAGTTTCGTTGTACAAGCTGACGTTCCCAGAAATGACTGGCGTATTGAATTGCTTCGTTGCTGCGACAATGCCTTTAGCGGATTCTTGTAATTCGTAATACACTTCAGGCTTGGAAGGATCGCCATAGTTCAAGCAATCCGTGATCCCCAGCGGTTCTGCCCCAGTGGCAACCAGATTTCGCGCAGCTTCAGCCACTGTGATGGCGCCACCGATTTCCGGATCAAGGGCTAACAAGCGCCCATTAGAATCAGCAGTCATTGCCAACGCTTTATGCGTGCCACGCACCCGAATCACCCCAGCATCGCCACCAGGTGCGATCACCGTGTTGGTTTGCACTTGGGCATCATAGCGGCGATACAAGGAACGCTTCGAGGCAATGTTTGGCATGGCAAGCAGTTGTTTATAAGTTCCTTCTAAGTCTTCGATCACCGGTTCAAAATCAGGCGCAGGATTTTTTAAGCGTTCAGGCTTTTCAGGCACTGTGGTGTAAGTCGGCACATCGTCAGTCAACAAGCTGACTGGGATGTCACAAACCACTTCACCGTGATGTAACAAGCGATATTGATGGCCAGCTTCGACCCGGCCACACACCACAGCGTCCAAATCATAGCCTTTAAACAAATCAAGAATTTCTTGTTCATGACCTGCACGAATACATAACAGCATCCGTTCTTGCGATTCACTCAACATGATTTCAAAAGGCGTCATGCCC
>CAKRHU010000456.1 GCA_934339215.1 uncultured Lacticaseibacillus sp. | reverse complement strand
CTCTGGCCCTTTCGAAAGGAAAAATCATGTTAATCAAACATATTCAAGCCACTATCGGCCACACGCCATTATTCGAATTACCCATTCAAGCCTCCAACCAGGTGCACATTTTTGCCAAATTGGAAATGTTCAATCCCGGTGGCAGTATCAAAGATCGCTTAGGCGAATACATGCTTCAAGATGCCGAACGGCGCGGGTTGCTCACTGGCAACACCACAATTATCGAGCCCACTGCTGGCAACACCGGCATCGGCGTGGCCCTCGCCGCTCAAGCCCGGCATTTGCCGGTGATCCTCGTCGTGCCAGAACACTTCTCCGCAGAAAAACAAACCTTGATGAAAGCCCTCGGCGCTAAATTGATCAACACCCCTAGGGACCAAGGAATTGTCGGCGCGATCAAAAAAGCGGAACAACTGGCCGCAAGTATTTCTGATAGTTTTGTCCCAATGCAGTTTAAAAATCCAGCCAATCCTGGCACTTACTATCACACCTTGGGTCCAGAAATCACGCAAGATCTGCACGAACCGATCGCTGCATTTGTCGCTGGCGCTGGTTCTGGTGGGACTTTTGCCGGGGTCGCCGCTTATCTCAAAGCAGAAGATCCCCATACCCAAGTGATCGCCGTGGAACCTGAAGGCTCGATTCTAAACGGCGGGCCGGCGCATCCCCACCGCATCGAAGGTATCGGTGTGGAATTCGTGCCACCATTTTTCAAACACTTGCCGATCGATAAGACGCTGACGATTTCAGATGCAGACGCATTCGAGCAAGTTAAAGCGATGGCCAAAACTGTCGGATTATTTATTGGCAGCTCCAGTGGCGCCGCCTTGGCTGCCAGCCTGAAACTAGCCCAAACCTTGCCGGCTAACTCAAATATTGTCACCATTTTTCCAGACAGTGCAGAACGTTACTTAAGCGAAAACATTTATGACTAAGGAGAACATCATGAAATTACAAACGCAATTGATCCACGGCGGCATCTCAGAAGACCAGCAAACTGGTGCAGTATCCATGCCGATTTACATGGCATCGACGTTCCATCAAACCCATATCGGCCAAGCCCAATACGAATATTCCCGCACCTCAAACCCAACGCGTCAAGCGGTTGAAGCACTAGTCGCAGACATTGAGCAAGGCACCGCCGGTTTTGCTTTTGCCTCTGGTTCTGCGGCGATCACCACAGTATTTTCTATGTTTAACGCAGGGGACCATATCGTGGTCGGTAACGACGTATACGGTGGGACTTTCCGCTTGCTCAACCAAGTCTTCAAACGCTTAGGCTTAACCTTCACTGCAGTGGACACTCGCGACTTAAAGGCTGTTGAACAAGCCATCACCCAAGACACCAAAGCAATTTACTTGGAAACCCCAACCAACCCGTTACTGCATGTTTCCGATATTGAAGCCTTAGCCAAGCTCGCGCATGCGCACAACATTTTGTCGATCATCGACAACACGTTTGCCAGCCCAATCGTGCAACAACCGCTCAGCTTAGGCGTGGACATCGTGTTGCATTCGGCTTCCAAGTACTTAGGCGGACATTCCGATGTGATCGCCGGCGTTGTCGTCGTTAAAGATCCCGACTTGGCAGAACAAATCGGCTTTTTACAAAATGCGATCGGCGCAATCCTGGCCCCACAAGAATCTTGGTTACTACAACGCGGGATCAAAACGTTAGCC
>CAKRHU010000455.1 GCA_934339215.1 uncultured Lacticaseibacillus sp. | reverse complement strand
TGAAAATGTTGGCTATCAATTGACGCAGATCCCTGGTGTCGATGCCTTAGTCACTGGGCATCAACATCGCGAACTCGCCGAGGTCGTCAATGGCGTTCCCGTGACGCAACCGGGATACCGTGGGGCGAACGTTGGCCAAATTACCTTAACGCTTGAATCCACTTCTGAAGGGTGGCAAGTGGTGCAAGGCGACGCGCAATTACTTAAAACGGCAGACGCTAAACCCAATGTGAAGGTCACCAAAGCCGTGGCAACCACCAATGATGCGGTTGAAACATGGCTAGATTCGCCACTGGGCCATGTGAGTGGCGATATGTCCTTGCATTCTGCTTGGCAAGCGCGCTTGCATGAATCGGCTTATATCGAATTCATCAACAAAGTGCAAATGGCAGCGACGGACACCGATATTTCCGGAACTGCACTGTTCACCAACGACGGACGCGGTTTTAATCAAACGATCACCATGCGGGATGTGGTGACCAATTATGTTTATCCCAATACGTTAGCAGTGTTGAAACTCTCTGGCACAGATCTCAAAGCGGCCTTGGAACAAAATGCCGAATACTTCTCATTAGATGATCAAGGTCAGCTGAAAGTCACCCCACGCTTTGAGCATCCCAAGCCGCAACATTATAACTATGACATGTATCAAGGCATCAATTATGTATTGGATATCAGCCGCCCTGTCGGCCAACGCGTGGTGAATTTGACTTATCATGGGCAACCAATTGCGCCCAATGGCAGCTATGAAGTGGTCGCCAACCAATATCGAGCTGGTGGTGGCGGAAATTTTGCCATGTTTGGCCAAAGCAAAGTGATTCGTGAAAACCAAAAGGATATGACCGAATTAATCGCCGATTATCTCCAAGCACACCCACTCATCGAGGCGACAGTCGATAACAATTTTCAAGTGGTCACCAAAATGTGACACCTAGTCACATTTGAATTGAAAACTAATCAGAGCAAGCGTATGGTTGAATTCAGATTGACGAGATGAAAGGTGTTTACACATGAAAAAGATCGCATTTTTGGCCATTGCGATGTCTGCATTGCTTGGCTTAAGTGCTTGCGGCAAGCAACTGACCACTTCTAAAACCAACTATAACGCGACTGGCATGGTCGCCGTGATCAAAGGCGAAGCCAGCGGCAAAACCGTCAAGTACCAAGCGCCTACCGGTAATGGCTCTAGCAAGGTGAACGCTGGCGCTTATGTGGTGACGGTGCCAATGAGCAACCAAAAGCAAACGGTGAAATTAAGCGCCGATGGGCAAAACAAGTCCGTCACGGTAAAAGCCGCCAAGGCAATCGGCGATTACAAGACGATTTCAGCAAAATATAATCAAGCCGTCGTTGCCATGGCGTTACCAAAATCTGTCCAAACCCAGCTGGCCGCAGCGCAAAAAGCGGGCGCGAGTGCTGTCGCTTCCATGACCCCAGCCCAAAAAGTCGCTTACGCCAAGCAACAACAAGCCTTACAAGCCGCAATGGTCAAAGCCCAACAAGCGACCAAAGATAGCCAATTGCCAACCAGTGCTGAAGGTTTGAAGCAAGTCTTATCCACGAATGGTGGCAAATTGCGGGTGAATGTGCAAAATGGCCAATTGATTGCGATGACTGACGTCGTCTCCGTCAAAGCCATGAAGAACAACAAAGCCAAGACCGCATTTGGCACGCAATTTGGGTTGTTGGCGAATGCCACTGGCGCTGATGCCAAGAA
>CAKRHU010000454.1 GCA_934339215.1 uncultured Lacticaseibacillus sp. | reverse complement strand
AGCCAGCCTAAGGTTAAGTTCAACGCATAAATCGCAAACACAGGTGGGGTGTTGTACAAGGAATTTTTCTTATCGAACAGCGTGTAGTCCAAAGCACTTGGTACGGCTTCAACGTCGCTTAACAAAGCGCGTTTCACGATGACGACGGTTACCCCGGCTGGACCGAGATTCTTTTGGGCGCCGGCGAAAATCATGCCGAAATCTTTCACATTGTAGCGTTGCGCGCAGATATTAGAAGACATGTCAGCGACGAGTGGGGTATCGCCATGTTCGGGCAACTGCGTATAAGCGGTGCCTTCAACCGTGTTATTTAAACAAACATGCAGATAGTCGTAAGTGGCTTGCGCCAAAGTCTCAGGCATTGCTGGTAAATGGCGATAGTGATCTGGTTTCGTCGTGGCGAGGACATCGGCATCAATCCCTAACCGCTGCGCTTCAGCGGCTGCACGCGTTGCCCATTGACCGGAGTCGAGCACCGCGATGCGATGATACTTGGTGGCCAGGTTCAATGGTGCCGCAGCGAATTGCCCAGTCCCGCCACCTTGCATGAACAACACGGCGTAATCATCAGGGATCGCCATTAAATGTCGCAAGCGCGCCTGGGCTTGTTGGATAATGACATCAAAAGCAGGGGAGCGATGAGAGATTTCCATAATGCTCATGCCAGAACCGTTAAGAGAGGGTAATTCTGCTTGAATCTGTTGAATGACTGGTTGGGGCATGACGGCAGGCCCGGCAGCGAAATTATAAACGACCATTTTTTCCTCCTGAATAAAAACGATAATAAAAAACACGCCTGACAGAATTTGGTCTGCAAGGCGTGAATGGTGTTGCGATCACGGTCTCACAGAATATCTGCAAGACCACTTGGCGAAAAGCAAAAGTTGGTCTACACAGATAAGGTAGTAGACCAGGATGATGATTTGCGAATGTGGTTGAATTTTGTCATTGCAATTCTCCTTTGCTTCGTTGTTTACTAAGATAGCACGCACCGAATATTCCGTCAAGATTAAAAAATGATGAAAAGGAGCTTTCCTGATTATGACTACTTTTTATTTTGTCCGTCATGGCCAAACCACGGCCAATGCCACTGGTTTAAAACAAGGCACGATCAACGATGACCGCACACACCTGACCGAAAAAGGTCACGCTCAAGCGACACATTTGGCCAATCAATTTGATGTATCGAATATGGATGCCTTGTTTGTCAGCCCACTGGATCGCACCCAAGAAACTGCCGCGCACTTGCACACCGACTTAACCGCACAACTCGACGCGCGTCTATTAGAAATTTCATACGGTATATGGGACGGCCAACAAAACGCAGATTTACAAGCTCAATACCCTGAAGTTTTTGATCAAACCCTTAATGACGTGTTGCCGACGTACACGACAATCGCAACAGATGGGGAGACTTTCGCGCAGGTTCAAGCCCGCGTGGCCGACTTCATGCAAGACGTTGAATCCCGCTATCCCAATGGCAATGTAGTTTGCGTGACGCACGGCTTCACTGTGAAATCTGCAGCATTGGTTGCACTACAACCACAAGATCCCATGAGTTTGCCTGAGCCAGACAACACCTCAGTGACTAAAATTACCAAGTCCGGCGACAACTATTATTTGTGGTATTACAACCGATTCGACGCCCAAACATATTAATTAACCACTTGGCTCAAAGTTTGGTCACAAGAAAATAGTGGCATGAGTACGGTGCTACGCGGGTGAATTGTGGTTGGGACG
>CAKRHU010000453.1 GCA_934339215.1 uncultured Lacticaseibacillus sp. | reverse complement strand
ACCTGATACTTAAATCCCGCAATACGTAATCATATATTGAAATCCACGAAATTAGCCCTAGTTTCGTGGATTTGTTGTGCCTAAGTCTGTTTGAATGTGATTTACATCGGATTTCGGACAACGGCGGGGTGGTTTCCCGCAAAATATAAAATAATAAATCTTGCCGGCGAATTACCAGATCAATTTCGACTTTTGAAACAACAGGTTGTTTTCACAAAAATGGCGCCACCGATTTGAAGTCGATGACGCCATTGGTTCATTTCAGTTACATTCCAAAACTGATATTCACATCATCGTGTCGCGCCAACGGGTTGGCGTTGTGCACTTGCCGCCAGTGATCCAAAATCGCCGCCAACAATAAGCCGGCCACCACATCTTCTTCCCGGGGAATATCAAGCTTGAAGACCGTGTTTGAAGCGGTGCCTGCTTCGGCGATCGTGGTGATCGACTTCACGCCGTGGTAAATGTGATATTGGTTGGCCAACAAGTTCCCGATGATCATCCAATTCAACCCTGCTACGAAAATAAATTCGCGCCAAACACCAGCCATTTTTTTCACAGAGCCGACTTTTTGGCGATCGACGTACAAGTCGTAGCGCGGAAAGATGCCGACAGTTTTTTGCCGGATCTCACCGAGCTCGGCGCCGGCGATACTGTGCAAGGTGAAGCCGTCATTGGCGATACCATGTCTGCCGGTGAGAATGTAAAGGGGCTTGGCATTGCTGTCTTTGACGACGCTCATGCCGCTATCTTTTAGCGATTGGGCATCAATATAATATTGCATGAGCGCGCCTCCTGTTTATGCGTTCGTTTCGTTTAATAAAATGGCCCGGTCGATGGCTTGGGCGACACCGTCATCGGTGTTTTTGGCAGTGGTCCACCAAGCGACCTCTTTAATGTGTGGCAGGGCATTGCCCATTGCCACGCCATATTTGGCCATGGTGATCATCGATTCATCGTTTAAGTTGTCGCCGATGGCCATGCACTCGTCTAAAGTGAAGCCTTTTTTCTCAGCGTAAGCTTTCAAGGCGAGGCCTTTTTGCGCTTGCATCGAGTTGATTTCAATATTATTGACGGCACTAGAAGTGATCACTAAGCTACCAGTTGCCAGTAATTTGTCTTTAGCCGGGGCTAAAGCTGCTTGCCCTGCTTCAGAAAAGGCGATTACTTTCAACACATCCACGCCAGGTTGTTGCACCAAAGCGTTGTAGTCGTCGACATAATTGATATTCATCAACTCTAGTCGCGCCGCAGCCAAGGCTACCGCAATTTTATAGCTGGTGTCTGGATTTAAGCGGACGAGCACGTCGGCCACTTGTTGGATCCGCCGTACCCGAGAATCAGAATACACCCCTGAGTTGGTGACGAGCTCAAAATATAACCCAGCGTCATGTAAAGTGGCTAAAATTGTTTGCACAAGTTCAGGGGCGATGCCCGCTTCAACGGTTAAATCACCATGTGTGTCAAACACCCGCGCGCCGTTAACGGTGATGAAAGCCGTGTGCAAGTCGTGGGCTTCCACCAGTGGCTGAGCTTCAGACAACCCGCGCCCAGTGGCCACCATAAACTCGATACCAGCCGCTTGTGCGCGGCGAATGGCCGCGGCGTTGCCTTCTGAAACTTGAAGTTTGTCATTGAGCAAGGTACCATCCATATCTGATGCGATCAAACGAATCATGTGTGAATCCTCCTTGGCTGTTTGACTTCATTTTACCATGAATTCTCGGTACAATAGAAGCTGAGGTGACGT
>CAKRHU010000452.1 GCA_934339215.1 uncultured Lacticaseibacillus sp. | reverse complement strand
CTGCTTGTCTTATGAAATCGTGCGGCGGATAGGTGAAGGGCAAAGCCCACAACAAGCCTGCGATGAGGCTGTTTATCCCTTCATTGAGAAACTCAAACGGCGATATGGCAAAGCTGGCGAGTTCTCACTGGTGGCGATGAACAATCAAGGGGCTTGGGGTGTGGCCACAAATGTTGAGTTCACCTTCAGCGTGGCCACGGCTGAAGCATCACCGCGCATTTTGATCGCCCATCCTGGTCCTGATCACACCACCACCATCGAACCGATCACGCAAGCATGGCTCGATGCTTATGAAAAGCGGATCAAAGCACCGATCAATTAAACGATTGGAGGGGGAAATATGAAAGCAATTATTATTTTAGACCAAATTCAAGCTGGGCTTGGCGGCAAAGAGCGCGCTGATACGCCATTAGGTGGCAAGAAGTTGGCCATGGGCAGTGCCGAAAACGTCGCGCATGCGTTGAGTGCCGTCGATGGCGAAATCATGGGGACGTTCTATTGCGGGACGGATTATTATCAACAAAACCGCGACTTGGTGCAAGGCAAGTTCGCCCGCATGAGCGAGAAAATGGCGCCAGACATTGTGATCTTAGGCCCGACTTATGACTATCCGGAATTTGCGACCATGGCGTGTGAGCTCGGCGAATACATTCAACAAAACACCAAGCTGCCAGTGATCTTGGCGATCGCCCAAGAGAAGAACGAAGCCTTGTTGCCGACTTATCAAGATAGGCTCACCATTGTCAAAATGCCGAAAAAAGGCGGCACCGGCTTGTCTGATTCCATAGATCACTTGGCCCAAGGTTGTGCGGTCCTCGCTTCTGGCGGGGATGTTGCCACGTTTAAATCCGACTACTGTTACCACGACTGAAAAAAGTTAGGAGGGAACCCTGATGCAAAAGAAATTTGAGTCCATCCTCATGCCAGTGGCCACCAAATTAGGCAACAACGTGGTCTTGCGCTCATTGCGTGACGGCTTTTTGATCATCACGCCATTGATCATTGTCACCTCGATTTTCCTGTTGTTAGCCAACTTTCCAATTCCTGGCTGGTCGAATTTCTGGACTGGGATTTTAGGTAAAGGTTGGGAATCTTGGTTTACTGCGGTTTCTAATTCTGTGTTTAGCTTCACTGGCATCTTATCTTGTACCGCCATCGGTTATGCTTACGGGAAAAACCGCGGCTTGCAAGCTATCCACTCTGCAATCGTCGCTTTGATCAGCTTCTTGATCTTGACCCCGACGACGGTCACCGTTGGCAAAACGGCAGTCTCTGCGGTGCAGTTACAATACATCGGCCCGAACGGCATTTTCTTAGGCATCTTCATTGCAATTTTCTCTGTTGAAATCTTCCGCTTTGCGGTGCGCCGCAACTGGACCATCAAAATGCCAGACGGCGTGCCACCAGCAGTCAGTCAATCCTTTGATGCGTTGATCCCAAGCGCGTTAGTGATTTTGGCCTTCTTCTTGATCCGCATCATCTTTACGCTGAGCCCTTTTGAAACCGCTTATAATTTCATTTATACGTTATTGCAAGCGCCATTGAAGCACGTCGGCAACTCCTTGCCATCGGTGCTGTTGTACAACTTCTTGGCCAGCTTGCTGTGGTGCTTTGGGATCAACGGCCCATCGATCACCAACTCGGTGTGGTCCCCGATTTTCTTCGTGTTGACGCAAGACAACTTGCACGCCTTCCAAAACAACTTGCCATTGCCACACATTTACACCCAACCCTTCATCGACATCTTCACCA
>CAKRHU010000451.1 GCA_934339215.1 uncultured Lacticaseibacillus sp. | reverse complement strand
GCTGTATGAGAACTATTTTGGCGACATGCAAGCCCAATTATTTGATCGCTTCAACCGGCGCTTGGCCCAAGCCCAAAGCACCACGCCGGAAACCATCAAAATGGCGCTAGCTGACGCGTTAGCCCACGCCCCAAAACAACCGCTTGGCCGCTATTGCATGATTCAAGGTTCACTGATTTCGCGGGCTGCCATGCACTTAGTCAATCAAGGCCACACTTGGGCCGAAGTCCACACGTTGTTCGACGAGCAAGAAGTCGCCGCCGATGTGATCAAAGGTTTTTGTAGTTTGAAGGCCTTGCAAGTTTCAGACTTGGCGTTGTTGATCAACTGTTCAAACTTGCTCGATGCCCAACAGCAGATCAAAGCCTGGCAATGGTTGAAAAAACATGCGGACTTCGACTTGCAACATACTCGCCTAGCCGCGATTTTAGCTGGTGAAGTGATGTACGCATGTGGTATGCAAGCCGACGTTGCCGCGATCAAAACTTTGAACCCCGAATTTGAACCATTGTGGGTCAATCGCGTGTGGCCATCATCGACAGTGGCTTCCAGTGTGGCCCACCTCATTGCCAAAGCGTATTTGGATCCCGACCATGCCGATCAAATTTGGGCGACGATCAACGCAAATGCGGAAACAATGGTCCAATTCGCGCAACCAAAACCTGATACCGAGTTTTGGATCGGGAATATGTTCCAGTCCGTCACGCAAGACATTCAACCGGTTTACCAAACTTGGCTGAAACAAACACATTGACCCTACAAAATAACACCCGCGCAACCCCATCAAAAAGGTTGTGCGGGTGTTTTAAGGTTGATTATGACTTTGGCTGCTTGCGGCGGACCCACAATCCAGCCCCAATTGCGACGATCACCATGCTTAACCCACCGCCGATCAAGACTTTGGTTTGGGTCGCTTGATTGGCTGCGTTAAGTTTGGCAACTTGTTTGGCCTGATCATTTGGCGCACGCGTCACTGGGATATTTTTCTTTGCTGGCGTTTGCGTCGGTGATGTTTTTTGCAAACTCGGCAATTGCTTCTGATCGAACTTAAAACTCAAGGTATGCTGTGCGGCATAGACACCGACCACATTGATGGCAATATCAGAATTGATGGTTTGCGAGAGATCCTTGGTTTCAAAAGCATATTGATAATCATAGCCGTTGTTGTCATGGGTTTTGACGACGTTAGCGGGTCCGACGCCATTAATGCTTAACACGGTCACTGGCCATGCGCCAAGGCTGGCGGTGGTGTGAATGGTCATGGTGACTAAATAATCATCCCCATTGACGACCACTTGTGCCGGTTGCACATAATATTTTGCCGCCAGCGAGGTTTTAGTGGTGCCATAAGTCAAGGTTTGATACGAAACTGCTGCCGCTTGAACTGGATGTGCGTCGGTAAAATCACAGATCAACGCAAACGCTAAGCCAAATGTGATCATGAATTTTTTAATCATGAGTGTCCTCCCCTAAACGCCGCCGACGCATGATCCACGCGCCTATCAAGATCAAGCCATCAGCCAAAATGAAGGCTAACGCTTCCCAGCCGATCGGGTAATGTTTTAATTTCGGCAATACCGATCGTGCTTTGAGCCCACTGGATGTTATTTGCGTGGTGCTGGTGGTTTTGCCAGCTGGCTTGACCGTCTTTTTCGTAATCGTGATTGGCTTTAAGGCTTTGGTCTTTACTGCCGAACTCATTGACTGCGTTTCGGCACTGGCAACTTCGGACTGTGCAAGCCGGGCAAAGGCA
>CAKRHU010000450.1 GCA_934339215.1 uncultured Lacticaseibacillus sp. | reverse complement strand
CTAACAAGTCATTGTAAATATTGTAGATACTACCGTAGTTGCGACCAGTGGCATGTGCGACTTGCCGCAAATTGACCTCAGTGACGAACGCGACACCATCTTGTTCAGCGGCGAGCCGCTCTTCCACCGACATTTGAGCGAGCCGCAATTGGCGAATGGTGGTAAATAAGTTGAGCCGATCCAGTGCAGATGAGGATAAAAACAAGTCCCCGCTTTGCTTTTGCATCATAGACATGGGTCACACCTCCTTCCAAAGTTATCATCTTCTTTATTATATTAATGACTAGACGCCACAACAGTCAGGATATATAAAAATAATTTGTTTCGTTTGCCAAGCCTCACGCTGTCCGGCATCGTGAGTGTTTCAGGCCTGCCATCAGGCGCCAGTGGGCTAACTTCGTTTCGGAACTGAAATCATCTCTCGTGGCCGGCCGGCTCCAGAAATCGGCACAAACCACCGATGTTCTGCCACGTTCGATAATTTCAGTTCCTCCACTTCGCCGGGCCACCGGTACCTGATGGCCACGAAACGTGTGATGCCAACATTTATGTGATAATCAGTAACACCGGATTGCTACACGTATGCGTGTTGAGCCTGTAAGCCAGCGATATCAAAGTAGAAAAGCTGTGGGTGTCGACAAAAAGTGCGGAGGCGGGCTGAACATCACGTGGGGCTCTTAGCGGCTTACCGCTTAGAGCCCCGCGAGAAGGAGATCCACTCGCGGCGACGCGTTGCTAGTTGCGAGTTAGCTAAGGCGTCCGACATTGCGCTACTTCGATCGCCATGACCAGCCCGCCGGAGCACTTTTTGTCGGAACCCACGGATTTTCGGTCGCAAGGTTATTGGTATCGCTAACTGGAAGATTGAAATCACACTTACGATGCCGGTGCGATAATTTAAACCGGGATTAAAGATGACCTAGTATGAAACGTTTCCGCAAAGAAGTCGTAAAAAAACTCGGCATGCCAACTGACATACCGAGCTTAGGTTAATTTCTGTGCATTTTAAATTCGAGGAAGAGATCATTGTACAGGCCCACCACAGACGGATCGAGGTCTTTGTAGACTTCAGAGCGCTTGATGATCGCTTCGCTGGGATAAAACTGTTTGTCTTCGCGCACTGACTTCGGCAACAATGCTTGGGCCTTGGCACTTGGCGTGGTGTAGCCAACATATTCAGCGTTCTGCGCGGCGTTTTTGGGTTCAGTGATAAAGTTTAAAAACGCGTAGATGGCTTTGAAATGCTTAGCCGTCTTTGGAATCACCAAGTTATCAAACCACAAATTCGAGCCTTCTGACGGCACCAAGTAATGTAAGTGTGCGTTTTCGGCCATCATGTCAGCGGCTTCGCCCGACCAATCAACGGCCACGGCGGCTTCGTTTTCCGCCATGTACATTTTGATTTCATCTGCGACGACGGCTTTGACATTCGGCGCCAAAGAATCGAGCTTGGCTTTGGCCGCTTGCAAAGTGGGCGCATCAGTCGTGTTCATCGATTTGCCCAATGACACCAAGGAAAAGCCCATGATATCGCGCGCTGAGTCGACTAACATGATATTGTCTTTGAATTGCGGCTTCCACAAGTCATCCCAGTGCTTGATTTCACCGGGTTTGACGAATTTGTCGTTATAGATGATCCCCAAAGTTCCCCAGAAATACGGCAGGGAGTACTTGTTGTCAGGATCAAAACTGCGATTCATCACATCCGGGTTGAAGGTGTTGAGATATTTCAACTTGCTGTGATCCAGTGGCAAT
>CAKRHU010000449.1 GCA_934339215.1 uncultured Lacticaseibacillus sp. | reverse complement strand
AAGTTCTCGGGTGCGAGCATTGTCGACAAATTTCACGTATAACAACGCCCCAGTGATCAAAATGATCACCACCGACAAACCAGAAAACGTCAGCATCAACGTCGATTGCAACGACTGCGGACGCCGCCTAAACATGAGCCACAACTTGGGTGCGATACTTCTGCGGCGACAAACCGAATTTTCGTTTGAAAACATAAGAGAAATAATTCGGATCCGTATAGCCGACAAGCGCGCCGATCACATGACTTCTGTCGTTAGTTTCCTGCAATAAGCGCGCCGCCCAATCCATGCGATAATCGGTGAGATAAGACACGAAAGAGTGACCAGTTTTGCGCTTAAACAAGGTGGAAAAATACGCTTTGGACACGCCTAATGCCGCACACACCTCATCTAAGCCCCAGCCGGCTTCGCTGTAATGGTGGCGGACATATTCTTGCGCTTGCGCGATCACGGTTTGTGCACCGGTGTCACGGGCTTTGGTCAATTGCTTGGAAAGACTCGCAGACACGACCAACAGCCATTGACGCAATGACTGCGGTGAAAGATCTGGTAGCCAAGCGTACAACGCTTTTAAATCACCAGACAATGGTTCGACTTGCAAATGATTGTTCACCGCAAAGCGATACAAGGCGCCGATCAATTCGCTAGTCACCACCATATGTTGCTGGCGGGTGGCCGCAGTTTGGTCAAGATGGGCCAAGTAATGATCCACCGCTGTGGCAATCGCTTCTGTTGAACCAACATGGATCTGCTTGAACAGCTCTGCCAAGGCCGCATCATTAACTGGGGAAAAGGCGCCAACTTCTTCAGGGGCAATTTCCGTGATGTTGATCACTCGCGAAGCGCCATAAACTGAACGATACGACACCGCCATGCGTGCGCCGGTGTATGAGCGCGCCAAATCTAAAATATCAGTGCACACCAAACCGACCCCCATGGTGACCACCGCTTGAAGCTTACGCTGAACGAATTTGCAGAATTGATCGGCCAAATCCGTCAGCGTTTCAATGGCTTGCGCGTTTTTTAGTGGCACGAACATCACCGTGTCATCCAAATACGTCAGGTAAGTACAATGCCACTCACCGAAATATTGTTCTGCATGCTGGCGCACTGCCACTGCCACCAGTGGCGGGGTGAAACCAGATGGGACTTGTGTTTTAGACACATGCAACACCATGCAAACATATTGCGGCGCTTGCAACGTGATTTGATAATCGGTTAAATATTTCGGCAAGTCGTCTGCTTCAATGCGCCCTTCGATCAACGACGCATAAAAGTTCGCTTGCATCAGCGGTAGCGACGCTTGGTAATATTGTTGCAAAGCCTCAGTGTTGCGCGAATCAGCGAATTCTTGATCCATTTTGGCATGAAGGGCAGTGAAGGTCTTGGTCAATTCTGCGGCACTGGCAGGCTTGAGCAGATATTCCCCGACTTCCAAGCGAATCGCCGCTTTGGCATATTCGAATTCATCAAAGCCGGTAAAAATGACAAATTTGGTGGCAGGATAGGCGGGCTTGGCTTGTTCGATCACTTCCAGCCCGGTCATATAAGGCATGCGAATATCTGTCAACACCACGTCAGGTTGTAGGGTTTGAATCATTTCCCAGGCTTTGGCGCCGTTGTCTGCGGTCCCAACGATTTCAAAGCCGATGGCAGCCCAATCGACTTTCTTTTGAATGACGTTCAAAACGTTCTCTTCATCATCTGCCATTAATAAGGTATAAGCAGCCATATTGCGCCTCCTTGGATCAAATCGGG
>CAKRHU010000448.1 GCA_934339215.1 uncultured Lacticaseibacillus sp. | reverse complement strand
GATCACTTCTGATATAGAAGCAACAGGTGTGTCTGGTGATTCAGTTTGTTACAATTAACCTAAGACTTTGAATTGATCTGCTTTAGCCATGGTGTCTTTGTCACCTGCAGGAGACAGGATTTCACCGAAAGGCATTTGGGCACGTAAAGCCCAGTTTGCAGGGATATCAAAAGCCTTAGCCACTTCGTCATCGATCAGTGGGTTGTAATGTTGTAAGGAAGCGCCGATGTTGTTGTTAGCTAAAGCGACCCAAGTGTTGAGTTGCGCCGAGCCTTGGCCTTGTTCAGCCCAAGTGGCAAAGTTGTCAGCATAAAGTGCGAAGTCTTTTTCTAATTGATGCACGACTTTAGTGTCGGTGAAGTAAAGGATCGTGCCATATGCAGCTTTGAAGCTGGCAATTTTTTGCTTGGTTTTTTCATAAGCGGCTTCCGTTGGCACTTCAGACTTGAGGCGCTTGACCACGATGTCCCATAATTGGTCGTGCTTGTCGCCGAATAAGAACACGGCGCGAGTGGTTTGGGAGTTGAAGGCCGTTGGCGTTGCTTGAATAGTATCTTCAACTAAGTCGACGATTTCTTGGTTGGACGCTTTGATGTTCTTGCCTAAAGCGTAAATGGAGCGGCGTTGTTGCAATAAGTTTAATAAGTCTGTATTCATAATTGGGTTCCACCTTTGATTTAAGTATGGTTACATTGTACCAGCTTGCTTTTTGTAAGTAAATAGAATAAGCTAAAATTAATTATTTTGTACGGAGGTACGCATGTCGTTATTTACGGAGCTGTTCATTATTTTATTAATTGTGAACACCCTCGGCGCCATCTTCACCGTCCTACGATCGGTGCGAGATATCGCGACGACTTGGGCGTGGCTCTTGGTGTTGATCTTTTTGCCAGGCGTTGGCTTTGTCATTTATTTATTTGTCGGGCGGCGCCTTTCTGCCAAAAAAATGCGCCTGATCCAAGCCGAATATGCTAAGGCCAGTGCGGCGTTTGTGCACCTGCAAAAAGCGGCTAATGCCAAAGGTCGCTTGGTGCCGACCACCACTAAGGCCGGACAGGAATTGATCAATTTATTTCTAAATTTGGCGCGCGCGCCGCTTTTGCATAATGTCGACGTGAAATTATTTTATGACGGCCAAGCGAAGTTTGCGGCGTTGTTTGCGGATATTGAAGCAGCACAATCTGAAATTTTAGTCGAATACTACACGATTTACCCTGACGCCTTAGGCACGCAACTGCGCGATTTGTTGATCAAAAAGGCCCAACAAGGCGTCACTGTGCGCGTGGTGTATGACGCCTGGGGTTCCATGGGCGCTGGGGCTAAATGGTGGCGCCCTTTGATTCAAGCTGGGGGTTGGGCAGAGTCCTATTTTTCTTCAAAACATTTGATCGCGGATTTTCGCATGAACTATCGCCTGCATCGCAAAATCGTGATCATCGATGACCAAATCGGCTACATTGGCGGGTTTAATGTTGGTGACCAGTATGTTTCTCGCTCACCTAAGTTTGGGTTTTGGCGCGATACGCACTTGCGCATTGTCGGCAACACGGTGATGGCGCTGAAGATTCAGTTTATCATGGATTATAACGCGACAGTCAGCGATGGTCGCCAACTGCCTTATCCAAACCGACCGCTAGCCGACGCCCCATTGCCGACTAGCGGTGCGATGCAAATCGTCGCATCTGGTCCTGAATCTGCCGGTCAACAGATCAAATTTGGTTATGTGAAGCTGATTTCTGGCGCGACCAAGTCCGTGTGG
>CAKRHU010000447.1 GCA_934339215.1 uncultured Lacticaseibacillus sp. | reverse complement strand
GAATGTGCCGTTTGTGATCGTGCGGCGCGATTCCAAAATCACTGAAGGCTCTACAGTTTCCGTCAACTATGTCTCCGCAAGCTCTGCCCGCATTGAAAAAATGGAATTGTCCAAGCGCTCCTTGGCTGCCGGTTCTGGCGTCTTGATCGTCGATGACTTCATGAAAGGCGGCGGCACAGTCAACGGGATGCGTTCCTTGATCGCTGAATTTGACGCCAAGCTCGTCGGCATTTCGGTATTTGCAGAAGGCAACTTCTCAGGCGATCGGATGGTTTCTGATTACACCAGTTTGATCCGCGTGGATGAAGTCGACACCAAAGCCAACACCTTGCATGCGGTGGCAGGGAATTATATGGATAAAAACATGGCCAAGCTGGAGGAACTTTCTAAGTGAGCGTCTACCTTTATCCGGTAAAAATGGCAGTGTTGACCTTCCCGTTTCTGGCGTTGGTGTTGGTACTGCCTTTTTTGATCGGTCAATATCGTAAATACGGCAGTTTTTTGAAATGGCGCGCATTCGTCATTTATAGTTTTGTCTTTTATCTGTTAGCGGCTTATTTCTTGATCATTTTGCCGCTGCCGAGTCGTGAAGCGGTCGCGCAACTCACCACGCAGCGCTACAACTTGATCCCATTCACCGCCTTGCGAGAATTTATCAACACGACGGTTTTCTCACCGCTGCATCCAAGCACATGGCTTGCGGCGATGAAGCAACCTGGTTTCATTCAACCGGTGTTTAACATTGTGCTGACGATTCCGTTTGGCGTGTACTTGCGTTATTACTTCAAGCGCCCTTGGTGGCAAGCGTGGTTGATGAGCTTAGGGCTGTCGTTATTCTTTGAACTGACGCAGTTGTCTGGGTTATACGGTTATTATCCACGGCCTTATCGTTTGTTTGATGTTGATGATTTGATTTTAAACTCGACTGGCGGCTTGATCGGGGCGTTGATCGCGCCAGGGTTGATGCATGCTTTCCCAACGCGAGAAAAAATGGATCAACAAAGCCTACAAGCTGGCACTCGCGTCAGCTTGATGCGGCGCTTCGTGGCGTTTTTCTTGGATAACGTGGTGGTAGTCGGTATTGCGGCGGCAGTATTGGGCTTGATTTCAAACTTACTCGGCATGCAAAAACTATTGCCTGGCGTTTTGTTGACTTGGGTCCTGCCCGTATTTTTTGCCCACGTGTTAGTGCCTTGGGTCAATCATGGGGCGACTTGGGGCAAACAGCTGGTGAAGATCCAAGTGGTGGATGACAATGAGCATCCCGCCAAGTTTGGGACGTTACTGTGGCGTGCTGTTTTGTTATACGGCGTGGCATTACAAACTTTACGCGGATTTTTCTTAATGTTTGAAGAAATCTTCTCGAAGTTCCACCGCACGGATTTGAATTTTGCACTGTTATTGCTGTTTGGCGTGTTGGTGGCCTTCATTGTCGTGAACTTTATTTGGCCACTGTTTCGCAAACCCACTCGCTTCTTTTATGAAGTGTGGAGTCACACCCATCAAATTAGTACGGTCAAAAATGCATCCAAATAAACGTATCGGCAGAATGTTATCAAGACACTCTGCCTTTTTATTTGATGATCGAAATTGGTCTGACACCTCTTGATGATTTCGAGATTTGGTTACTAGCAGGTAAGCGCTTTGGACATTGGGATTGGTATACCCCAATGCTTTTCTTGTCAGCGGGCCTTGCATTGGCTATGATAAAGCTATACACGAAATTTAAAGGAGCTCATCATGTCTGCTAAATTCACGATTATTCTGGCGG
>CAKRHU010000446.1 GCA_934339215.1 uncultured Lacticaseibacillus sp. | reverse complement strand
GTTTTGTGCGAATCCAGGTGGTACCGCGGATCTCAGTCCGTCCTTGACAAGTGTTTAGGGCGGACTTTTTGTATACCAGAGCAATTGACACCGCGTTTGCGACAAGCATAGCCTGAAATCACACTTTTGCTGGGCCTTAGCAGAAGTGCGATTTCAAGCTAGGTGTAATCGCGTTGGTGTCAATTGCTCGACGATAGACGATTTGGAGGAAAAAATGTTCAAACGATGGCAACTCGGGTGCTGACAGTCACTGATCCGTCTTTGGAGGACACCCGATGAAATATACTGATTTAATTGAATACCAAAATGAATTCCCTGCAGTTCCTGTTGTGATCCAATATCGCCAACCTGATTTTGATAGCTTGGCGGTACTCAACCGATTAAATATTGACGACAAACGTGCGGTTTTGTTGCGCTCAGCCGATGAAGGCACCACCTTGATCGCCGCTGAAACGGCTGCAGAATATGATTACCGCGATGGCCAATTGACCACCACCATCAACGGCAGCACGCAAACTACTACTGAACCCCTTGGCCCAGTGATCGACCAATTGTTAAAAGCGCAACGTACCCCGCATCTCGAAGGTTTACCCGTATTTACTGGTGGCGTCGCTGGCTATTTTGCTTATGAGTACGCCCAATACGCCAAGAACCATTTGGACTTAAAAGCCGAAGATGATCATGAACTGCCTGATGCGCAATTGTTCGTTGTGCCAACGGTAATCGCTTATGAACGCGACAAACAAATGGTCACCATCAGCCACATTGTGCCAACTGCTGAACTGACGCAAACGACTTTTGATGAAACCATCGCCAAATTAAGTGCCTTGCGAGAACAGGTCACTTATGGCGCCGC
This sequence comes from uncultured Lacticaseibacillus sp., assembly GCA_934339215.1. Taxonomy (GTDB): domain Bacteria; phylum Bacillota; class Bacilli; order Lactobacillales; family Lactobacillaceae; genus Lacticaseibacillus. Next base: position 921 of record CAKRHU010000446.1, on the reverse strand, counting down.
CACTTACCGCCCAACACCATTCAAGTTCACGACACCGCTGCACATGACTTTTGATGAAGATACCTTTGAAGCGCGGGTCCGCCAAGCCCAAAAGCATATCGTGGCTGGGGATATTTTCCAATTGATCATGGCCAATCAACAACGCGCCAAGATTTCAGGCGATTTGCGCAGCCAAGCGGCCAGTCTTTTTGCCAAGAACCCGACGCCTTATCAATTTTATTTTCAAGCTGGGGATTATGAAGCGCTTGGGGCTTCACCAGAAACTCTTATCCGTCGCCGTGAGGATACCTTGTTCACCTACCCGTTAGCTGGGACGCGTCGTCGCGGCCGCACGTCTGAAGAAGATGAAGCGTTAGCCGATGAACTTCAACACTCCGAAAAAGAACTTTCCGAACATAACATGTTGATCGACCTCGGGCGCAACGATCTCGGCGCGGTCAGTCAATTCGGCACCGTCGCCGTCACCCGTACGCGCGCCTTGTTGAAATTCGCCAACGTCATGCATTTAGGCTCTGTGGTTGAAGCCAAAGCCAAGCCAACGACCACCAGCATGCAGATCATCGACTCATTGCTCCCTGCTGGGACGTTATCAGGGGCGCCGAAGCAAAGTGCGATGAGTATTATCGATGAACTCGAACCGCAGAAGCGTGGTCTTTATGGTGGCGCACTAGGGTATTTTGATTACAATGGGGATTTGGATTTTGCCATTGGGATCCGCTTGTGCTTCCGCAAAGGCGACACGATTTTCATGCAATCAGGGGCTGGGATCGTGGCGGATTCGGATCCGCGCTTGGAATACAAAGAATTCAACAACAAGATCTCTGGGGTCAAGGATGCTTTGGAGGCGCGCGCATGATTTATTTAATCGATAATTACGACAGCTTCACCTATAACTTGTATCAACTGATGGGCACCTTGACG
>CAKRHU010000445.1 GCA_934339215.1 uncultured Lacticaseibacillus sp. | reverse complement strand
CATCAAGACTTTGCATCCACACATTGCCGTGTTGACCAACATTTACGAAGCCCACTTGGACTGGCATGGCGATCGGGAACATTACGTCGCTGCGAAGATGCGCATCACCATGAACCAAACCCCAGATGACTATTTCATCATGAACTGGGATCTGCCAGAAATGCATGAATTGGCCAAGCAATCCAAAGCCCAAATCGTGCCATTCTCTCGCAAAAATGTCGCTGGCGCCCGTTCTGCTTTAGTTGACGGCTGGTTGTGCTTTGATGGCGAACAGATCATGAAAGCAGACGCCATGCAGATTCCAGGCACGCACAACATTGAAAATGCTTTAGCTGCCATTGCTGCCGCGAAATTATCTGGTGTTGACAATGCATCGATCGTCGCCGTGTTGACGCGCTTCACCGGCGTTAAGCACCGCATTCAATATGTCACCACGATCAATGATCGGAAATTCTACAACGATTCCAAAGCCACCAACGTTGAAGCGGCGAGTGTGGCGATCAATGCCTTCACGCAACCGATCGTGTTGTTAGCCGGTGGGTTGGATCGGCATTTGTCGATGGATGATTTGATTCCATTGGTCAAAGCCCATGTCCATGCCATGGTCACGTTTGGTGAAACTGCAGAATTAATGAATGCCGTCGCTGAAAAAGCCGGCATTCCTTATCAACAAACTGAAAATGTTAAAACTGCGGTACCATTAGCCTATGCTGCTTCCAAACCAGGCGACATCGTCTTGTTGTCACCTGCCGCAGCGTCATGGGATCAATTCCCGAACTTTGAAATTCGTGGAGATGTCTTTATCGACGCGGTCAATGCTTTAGCTGAAAGTGAGGAATAGTCATGCGCGTGATCGTCTCAGGCGGGGGGACTGGTGGCCACATTTACCCGGCCTTAGCCTTACTTGAACAGCTAAAAAAACGCGACTTGTTAGATGACGTGTTGTACATCGGGACCAAATGCGGCTTGGAAAGTCGCATCGTCCCCAAAGCCGGCATTCCTTTTGATACCATCGAGTTGCAAGGCTTCAAGCGCAGTTTGAGTTTGGACAACATCAAAACCGTTTCGCGCTTTTTAGGCGGCTTGTCCAAAGCCAAACACATTTTGAAAACCTTCAAACCGGATGTGGTGGTCGGCACTGGCGGGTACGTCTCCGCGGCGATTTTATTTGAAGCTGCGCGGTTGCACATTCCCACGGTGATCCACGAACAAAATTCCGTCGCTGGAGTGACCAACAAGTTCTTGTGTCACTTTGTCGATAAAATCGGGACAGTATTTCCAGAAGTGGAAGCGGCTTTTCCAGCTAAAAAGGTCCAACGCGTCGGCAATCCGCGCGCGCAACAAGTGGCGAACTTGTTGCCTAACGATCGCTTAGCCGACTTTGGTCTTGATCCCAAGCGCCGGACCTTGTTGATTTTTGGCGGCTCACGCGGAGCTCCGATGATCAACCAAGCAGCAGTCAATGCGATTCCCGTGTTTGGTCAAAGCAATTTTCAGACTTTATTTGTCACTGGGCGGCGGCATTTTGACACGATTCAAAAGCAGCTGCCGAGCTTGCCAGATAACGTCAAAGTCGTGCCTTATGTCGATGATATGCCGGCTATTTTGCCAGATATCGCTTTGGTGATCGGGCGCAGCGGGGCGACTTCCATCGCTGAACTGACCGCGTTGGGGATCCCTTCTGTGTTGATCCCCAGTCCAAATGTCACCGGCAATCATCAATTCATCAACGCCCAAAGTTTGAAAAAAGCTGGTGCAGCTTTGGTGGTACCAGAAC
>CAKRHU010000444.1 GCA_934339215.1 uncultured Lacticaseibacillus sp. | reverse complement strand
CTCAGCATTTTCTCCTGGTTTGATATAACCGGAGATCAGCGATTCATACCGTTCAGATAAGTAAGGCATTTTCGCCAGAACAATTTGGTGTTGCGGATTAGCCACCAATACGATCACGCAATCCGCAAACATGGGAAACCAGAATCGCTCACAGTGCGGACAATATGGGATCTCCCCATCATCCCCGGCGAGCTTCATTACCAGTTTTGTGCCACATGTTGGACAATATTGAAACATCCTGCCACCCCTTTTCTCAATTAAAAAACTGCCTATCGCTAGGCAGCTTGATGATTTTACATGAAGACGTTCTTGTATAATGCGATCGCGCAGATCCCAGCTAAAATCGGCGCAACCACTGGCACCCAAGCGTAACCCCAATCGGAGCTACCTTTGTGCTTCAATGGTAACAACGCGTGCAAGATCCGAGGGCCTAAGTCACGCGCCGGGTTTAATGCTGGTCCAGTTGGTCCACCAAAGGATGCGACCAAGGTGCCGACTAAGAAACCTAAAGCCATGTGCGCGGTGCCTAAGTTGTTGGCGAAGAATGGTGCTTTGGTGATCCCTAACGCCCCAAAGAATAAAATGAATGAGCCGATGAATTCGTTGATGAACCCGTTAAGTTGGCTCTTAGTGGCGTTGATGGTGCTGAACGTCCCTAAAATATGTTGTGGGTTAGTCGTCAAATCATAATGAGGTTCATAAGCTGCATAAACCATTAACTGACCAAACATTGCCCCAGCCATTTGAACCAAGATATAAGGTAAAACTTCTTTCCATGGGAACATGCCAGATACTGCCAAGCCGATGGTGAAGGCTGGGTTGATATGGTTACCGGAGATCCCCCCGATGATCATCGCCGGGATCATGACCCCTGCGCCATACCCACAAGCGATCAACATCCAGTCAGAGCCGTTACCTTTAGTCCCTTTTAAGTCTACGTTGGCAACTGAGCCGTTACCAAGCGCAACCATAATTGCTGTGCCAATGAATTCAGCGGCCAGGCGCACGCCAAGATCATACGTCATTATTCTTTGTTATCCTCCACGTTAGTTTTCTGAAATAAGCATATGATGACATACTATCAATTTATGGAAGCATAGTAAATAACTTATGAGACACCAGGAAAATTTTATTTGAAAGTTTTCAAAAGGTACCGCTTACACACCGCCTAAATCCGAACATTGCGGCTATAATTGAAGCGGAGGTAGCCATATGTTAACTGAAAAAACGCGACGCGCCTTTGTTGCCACCTTGCTCACAGGCACGTTTTCCATGTCGATTTCACAATCGGCGTTAAGTACTGCTTACCCGGCTTTTATGCAGGCATTTCACTTAGGAGCCAGCACCGTGGCTTGGTTGACCACCGGTTTTATGTTGGTGATGAGTTTGATGATTCCAGTATCACCGTGGTTATTAAATAATGTTGGGTTTAAACATTTATTTCAAGCTGTCGTCGCCACTTTCGCAATCGGGACCGCGCTTTGCATCTGGGCGCCGAGTTTCAGCGTCCTGATGATCGGCCGGTTATTAGAAGCGTTAGCAGTCGGTATTATTTTCCCGAGTTTTCAAACTGTGTTGTTGACGATCACGCCGCAAACTAAGCGTGGCGCAGTGATGGGTATCGCTGGGTTGGTGATGGGTTCAGCCTTAGCAGTAGGGCCGATCATCTCAGGGGTCTTGTTGACTTGGTTTTCTTGGCGGGCCTTGTTTGGGTTATTTCTGATCGTCAGTTTACTGGTGTTGCTGGCGTCAACGCGCACGATTCAAGATGTGATGCCGCAAA
>CAKRHU010000443.1 GCA_934339215.1 uncultured Lacticaseibacillus sp. | reverse complement strand
GTGGTCGACGCGATCGTGGTGTATTGGCGTTTGATCCGTCGCTATCGCCAAATGCAAATGCGGCATGTCATTGCGGAGCTGCATTATATCGCCGATGGGCATTTGGATCACCGCATTCATTTTGAAGTGAACAATGATCTGCAAAAGGTGATCGCTTCGATCAATGCGCTGGTCGATTCCACCGTGAATTCTATGGAAGAAGAACGCCGCATTGAAAAGTCCAAAGACGAGCTGATTACCAATGTCTCGCATGATATCCGCACGCCGTTGACGTCGATCATCGGTTATTTAGGCCTGATCGAAGATAAACAGTATCAAAACCCAGACGAACTGGTAAAATACACTCATACCGCCTATTTAAAAGCCAAGCAAATGAAGGTCTTGGTCGAAGACTTGTTTGAATATACCAAGTCCCGGCAAACCACGACGCCGTTGAATGCCGTCGAGTTCAATATGGTGGCGATGTTGGAACAGCTCGCGGCTTCTTATGAACTAGAAGCCGAGAAAAAAGGCGTCAGTATTCAAGTCCACGGCGATCCTGATCCATTGATGATGGAAGCCGACACAGAGAAATTGTCACGCGTGTTTAACAACTTGATCATCAATGCCTTTAAATATGGCAAAGGGGCCAAGCATTTGTTCTTAGATGCGCAAAAAGTCGGCACTGAAGCCGTCATCAAAGTGTCCAACGACGGGGACCCGATCCCCAATGATTCGTTGAGTCAGTTATTTGACCGGTTTTATCGGGTGGAAGGCTCACGCTCACAAGAAACTGGCGGCTCTGGGTTAGGCTTGGCAATCGCGCAAAGCTTTATCAGTTTACACGGCGGCTATATTTATGCCGATTCCACACCAGAACTCACTAGCTTTGTGATCCATTTGCCCTTGAAACTCGGTACCACATTAAAAAAACCGCAATAAGGAAGGATTTTATTCATGTCGAAATTATGGCGCAGTGTCGTCGTGTTCGTTACTGCCATTTCGCTTTGGGCAGGTTTGGCGCCAGCAGCGACCACGCAAGCTGCCACCAGCAGTGTTGATGTCGATGCCTCAGCTGCTTTAGCCATCGAAGCCAAAACCGGTAAAGTTTTATACGCGAAAAATGCGGACAAAACTTTACCCTTAGCTTCCATGACCAAAATGCTGGGCATTTACTTGGTTCGCGAAGCCATTAAGTCCGGTAAGTTGAAGTGGACGGATACCGTGACGCCAACGGCTAGCATCGCCAAACTTTCCCAAAACAGTGATTTGTCCAATGTCCCCTTGCAAACCGATGGCAAGTATACGATCAAACAACTGTATGAAGCTGGGTTAATCTATTCAGCCAACGCCGCGATGATGTTGCTGGGCAATGCAGTATCCGGCAATCAAACCAAGTTCGTTGACGCGATGCGTGCGCAATTGAAGACTTGGGGGATCAAGGATGCCACCATCATTAACGCCACTGGGTTAGACAATAACGAAATCGACAGCGCAGATCGCTATCCGAATTCGACGACCACCGATCAAAACCAAATGTCCGCCAAAGACGTCGCAGTGATCGCGCAACATTTGTTAAACGATTATCCTGATGTCTTAGACACCACCAAAACCAAAGAAATGACGTTCACTGAAGGCAGCGACACCACCAAAATGAGCAATTATGATTTGATGTTGCCAGGGTTGTCTGCGGCAGTCAGCGGGTTGAATGTCGATGGTTTGAAAACTGGGACCACTGATCGCGCAGGGGATTGTTTCACCGGTACCGTTGAGAAAAGCGGCATGCGTATTATTACTGTGGTGATG
>CAKRHU010000442.1 GCA_934339215.1 uncultured Lacticaseibacillus sp. | reverse complement strand
AAGCCGGCAACCATCAAGAGTTATTGGCACAAGACGGCTTTTATACCAGCTTGTATAAAAATCAAATGGTGTTTGACTAACGTAGTAGCGCTGATCGTGATGATTGGCGCTATTTTTTGCGTAAAATTTGGCAGATCTTGGATTCGCTGGTAAGCTTGGCGCAAATTGGAGGTGGGTGCCATGAAGACTTGGGCATATCGGTTGTTGTTTGATTTAACGATCGCGTCGAAACAAGAATTATACGAAGCGGATCAAGTCGTGAGTCCCGCGGCATTGTGGGCAAAGAGTGTTTGCGTTTTAGCTTTTGCGTGCGCGGCGTGGTTATATCCAGGTTATCACTGGCAATGGGGGCAGTGGGTGATTGCCGGGAGTGTTGTTGATTTGTTGTACCGTCGGCGGGTAAATCGCGTCAGCAATTCAGATCAAGCCCATCTGCAATTGTTGCGGCGCAATGCGGTCATCTTTGGCTTGTTTTGGGGGCTGATTGTGGCTGGCGGGGTTGGTTTGGTCACTGGGCAAGGGGGCTGACGCTTGTTGGCATTGGGGGCGCGTTGGCAGGCCTGGCAGGATTGGTCAGTTATGCCAGACATCGAGAGTTGAAACCCAAACCATTCACTGAATCTTTTGTCGCCTATCGACGTTGGCGGCAGGTCATGTATCGCGAACTGCTAGGGCTAGCGGTATTAAATGAAGCTGAGGTGGCATAAGTTGAGGATCGCTTCGGGTTGGCCTTAGTGGGATTACAGTTATTCGGCTATTGGTGTTTACTTGTGCCAAGCGTGTTGCAAGTCAATACGCATGATTGGTGGATCGGCGTGATCGCAGGCGCGGCGGTCATCCTAGCAGTTAGCCGTCAAGTGTCAAAGTCTGGCTTAGATCAAGAAATTTATCAAGATCCAGCAGCTTTTTACAAACGCCGCCAGCATTTGTTCGTCTGGCAAATAGTGCAGATGGGACTGTTTGCTGGTGTGTTAGGCGCAGTCGCATAGTTTCATGGACACGATACGTTTTGACGGTGATGAATATAGGCATTGGGTTAAGCTTAGGGCGGTCGCTGTACACGAATCGACGCGGGAAAGTTTTTCTGGGTGCAAAGCGTTGAGTAATTTGGTATGCTTTGTGCGTTGGAGGTGAGTGATCATGCGCTGGCTGTATTGGTGGTTGTTTGATGTTGAAATCATGAGCGAAGAACAGATGCAAAAAGTGAAACGGGTGATTTCACCCTATGTGTTGTTAGGATTCTCAGCCTTGATCGTGGTTTTGTGCGGCTTGATGGTGGCATTCGGCAATCAGTCTTGGTATTTGTTTGCGGCGATGATCGTGGTGCTGATGGTGTTTTTGATCTTCTTCTATCAAGCCAAGGTCAGCAGATTAGTCGATCAAAATCCCAGCCGCTATTTGCCTGAGGAATCCAAGACGTTTAAAAGGGTGAAGCGCGGTATGTATTTGTTGGAATTTCTTTGGTTTCTAACGGCGATCAAAATTCCTGAACTCGGGTGGCGTACTTTGTGGTTAGGTGTTTTAGGTATTTTAGTCGTGGCTTGGTCTTTGTATCAGTGGCGGCGGTTAAATCGCCGGCTGCATGTTCAAAAGTAATGATTCAAAAAAATATTTTGGTAAAATCATTTAAGTGCTTGCAAAAATGTAACCGCCGTTATAAAATTATATTTGTACTTGAGAACAAATGAATAAATCTGCTCACCTCAACCCAGGTCTTTGATCGGTTGAGGACGACCCGTACACAGAGACGATTCTGGTCTGCTGTGGCGGGTCGTTTTATTCTCAA
>CAKRHU010000441.1 GCA_934339215.1 uncultured Lacticaseibacillus sp. | reverse complement strand
GGTTTGGAACGCGACAAAGTTGAAAATGAATTAAGTGAGATCCGCAAAGCCATTGCCGATTACAAAGACATTTTGGCGCGGCCTGAACGGGTCCATCAAATCATTTACGACGAATTGCTAGAGATTCAGCGTAAATTCGGTGACAAGCGCCGCACGGAACTGCTCGTTGGCGAAGACTTGAACATTGAAGACGAAGACTTGATCGAAGAAGAAACCGTGGTGATCACCTTGACGCATAACGGTTACGTCAAGCGTTTGCCGCAATCTGAATTCAAGTTGCAAAATCGTGGCGGCCGTGGGGTGCAAGGGACTGGTGTGCATGATGATGACTTCGTGGAACATTTGATTTCCACGTCCACGCATGATGTGCTGCTGTTCTTCACCAACTCTGGTAAAGTTTATCGCGCCAAAGGCTATGAGATCCCAGAATATGGGCGCACCGCCAAAGGCATTCCGATCATCAACTTGTTAGGTATCGACAACAACGAGAAGATCCAAACGGTGATCAACGTCAACAACGGTGAAAAACACGCCGACTACTTGTTCTTCGTCACCAAGCACGGGATCGTCAAGCGCACGCCTGTCGCGGAATTCTTGAATATCCGCAAAAATGGGTTGATTGCGTTGAACATGAAGCCAGACGATGAACTCAGCCGCGTGATCCCAACCACTGGGGATGCGACAATGTTGATCGGGACGCATAACGGCTACTCGGTCACCTTCAAGGAAGATTCTGTTCGCTCCATGGGCCGCTCAGCCACTGGTGTGCGTGGGATCCGCTTGCGTGATGACGATTATGTCGTCGGCGCAGACGTGATCACCCCTGATTCTGAAGTCTTCGTCGTCTCTGAAAAGGGTTATGGCAAACGCACAGCCGCTGCTGAATATCCAATCAAAGGTCGCGGCGGTAAAGGGATCAAGACCGCTAATGTCACCGAAAAAAATGGGCCATTGGCAATCGTCACCACCGTTTCTGGTCAAGAAGATATCATGGCAGTCACCGATGCTGGGGTTATGATCCGCTTTAATATCGACACCGTTTCTCAAACGGGTCGCGCCACTTTAGGCGTTCGCTTGATGCGCGTTGATGCTGGGACCAAGGTCGTGACGGTGGCCAAGCTGGCTGAAGAAATCGAACCTGATGATCCAGAGACGCCAACGCCAAACGCTGTCACTACTGATAAGCCGCAAGCAACCAATGATGCGCCAGCTGGGGATGCAAACGCCCAAGTTAACGAATTATTGAATCGCGCAGAAGCGGACCAAGCTGACGATTCAGATGATAACGAATAAGCGCCATCGAAAACAGCCAGCTTACACTGGCTGTTTTTGTATTCATTGAGGTGTGATTGATTCGTTTGAGAAAATTTGAGCATCACCTTATCGTAAAGGTTTTGTATCACGACGCTTAATATCAATAAAGTGTAATTAAAGCGGCTGACGTTATATTGGTCTATTTATTTTGAAAGGAGGTTCAGATGACTTTTAAATTGAGTTTTCTCGAGATCATCGGCCGTTTATTTTTAGCCATCGTCGTGTCGGCAGTGATCGGCTATGATCGCGAGCATAAGAATCGCCCAGCGGGGATGAAGACCCATGTGCTGGTTTGTTTAGGGGCTTGTATCATGGCTTTGGTCCAAAAAGAGATCGGCTTTGATGCCTTGAACACCGCCCTGCAATATCCGAAATTATCTGGGGTCATGCGTGCTGATGACGCGCGCTTGATCGCACAAGTGGTTTCTGGCATCGGCTTTTTAGGCGCGGGGACGATTATGGTGCAACATCG
>CAKRHU010000440.1 GCA_934339215.1 uncultured Lacticaseibacillus sp. | reverse complement strand
AGATAAGCAATGGTAATGGGTTCAGCCAAGATGCATCCGTCCTTTCAATAACGGTATCATAACACAGCCAGTGACTTGCGCCTAGTTTTTGGAAGACGGCCAAAAGCTCGCGATCAATAACGCGATCACCGCGCCTAACACGACTGCCGCAAAGCCGCCAACAAACACATTGGGCATCGTTTGGTTCAAAACCCACCATAACAATCCACAAAACATTGCGGCGAGCCCGAACAGCCCGCCGCGATACCACCATTTATTCAAACAATTGCCTCATCATAAGTGGGCCAAAATCGTATATTTACTCGTGGCAGGATCAGCTTCATCGCCTCCGCCTTCATAAAATACAGAAAATTGACCTTCTGCGTCTTGCGCCACCACCAAACCACGATCTGCCACATGTTCAGCTTTGTAGATCTGAGCTGACCGCCGAGCCGCAGCATAATCATAGTCATTGGCGATCGCATCCCCAGGATTAAAGAAAACATATTCATCCATTCGACTCACCTCCGCAAAACGTCGCTACTTTTGCAGTGACGTCACCTTTGCCATAACTGCTTGAGTGAACGCATTGAACGCTGGCATATCCGCTTGCGTCGCGCCTTGTTCGATTTTGATCGGGCTAGCCCCTTGAATCGCACCATTTTCAGTTAACACCGCGGCAAAATGATCCGGTGCCGTATTGTAGCGATCTTGGCCATAGAACTTATCCCCGGTGCCGGCGATGCCAAACACCAAAGGCTTTTTGGAAAAGTCCAAGGTTTTGAGATCGTCATAGAAATCTTGGGTTTCTTCTGGGATCGTGCCGCCAGACCAGGTGTAAGTCGACAAGATCACCGCGTCATAATCCAACAGCTTGGCGGCATCAGTTTGTTGCATTTCGCCAAGCGTCACGTCGGCGTGATAATGCTCGAAGAATTGCACCAAGAACCGGGCCATACCATGGGCGTTACCTGTGATCGATGCGTATAAAATCAAAACCTTCATCTGCGTTCACCTCAAGCTCATTATACCATGGTGAGGCTTACAAGTTAGTTCTCGTAGTGGAAATGTGTCAAAGGCGCATGCTTAACTGCTTCAATGTCTTTGGTCCCAGCCAGCTGCATCACGATTTCCAGTTCACGGTCGATTTGTTCAAACACACTTTGCACGCCTAAAGCACCACCTAAAGCCAAGCCGTATAATACTGGACGGGCAAAGGCCACCAAGTCAGCGCCAGAAGCTAAAGCCTTGAACACATGACTACCACGCCGTACGCCAGAATCAAAAATGATCGGCACTTGATGGTTGACAGCTTTGGCAATGGCACTCAAGGTATCAAATGCGGCTGGTCCGCCGTTTAATTCGCGGCCACCATGGTTAGAAACGTAGATCCCAGCAGCCCCTGCCCCGATCGCACGCAAGGCATCTTCAGGAGATTCAATGCCTTTGACAATCACTGGCAACTTCGTGTATTCCGCGATCCGCCGCACATCAGCTTCGGAAATCTTTTGAGCCGCGGCGGCGTAGATCTCACCGATTCCCTTGCCTTTGCCATCGCCGGCTGCAAAGCGTTCCAAGTTTGCCATTGGAATTGGAAATTGGAAGTTGTTGATGATATCTTGTTCACGATACCCGTCAACCGTTGCGTCCACCGTCAAAATAATCGCTTTAACGCCAGCTTTCATCGCTTCATCTAAAAGCGCGTTGTTGAAGTCCCAATCTTTAGACATATATAATTGGAAGAATTGTGGGGCATCAGGCGCTGCTGCTTGAGTGTCAGCAATAGAAGTGGACGAATAAGTGCTTTGACTCATCAACGCACCGACTGCCGCCACCCCTTG
>CAKRHU010000439.1 GCA_934339215.1 uncultured Lacticaseibacillus sp. | reverse complement strand
CATAAGAACATCGGCGGTTTGTGCCGATTTCTGGAGCCGGCCGGCCACGAGAGATGATTTCAGTTCCGTAACGCAGCGAGACCACTGGCACCTGATGGCAGCCATGAAACCCTCACGATGCCGGACAGCGAAATAAAAAATAGGTTGAGACGAATGATGTCTCAACCTATGGATATCAATTGGATTAGGCGCGGGCAGCCTGGATTTCTGCAAAGCGTTCTGGCGATAACTTACCAAGTTCCACCAGCTTTGATTCAATGGCATCAAGCACCGCATTGCGATCATTTTTGTCATTGACAAAATCTAAGTCGTCGCGGTTGATGGTCATCATCGTCGATCTTGTGTAGCCTTTGGACCAATCGCGGTAGGCATGGTTCACGCGGTGGTAGTAATCCACCAATTCCGGCTTTTCGCGAATATCTTCCATTTCGCGGCCACGGGACTGAATTTCATCGATTTCGTGTTCTGGGTCGATTTGTAAGTAAACCGCTAAATCTGGTAAGCCGTTGAAAGGAGAGCCATTGACGTTGGCTTGCATTTCTTGGGAAAGCGTCACGTAAACGTTGTAGTCGATATCATCGATTTCGCCGTTGTCGTGGAGTTGCTTAGCCATCACAAAGTCAGATTCCAAACTCGAATCCATCACCGCGTTGTCTTGGACCAAGGCTTTTTTGAGTTGTTGATAACGGAAGGTCAAAAAGGCGATCTGCAAAATCGTCGCCGTCGTTTTACGGCTGTCTGCGCCAGCTGCGTAGAACTTGTTGAGCATGTTGGCGATCATGCCATTGCCTTCAACGTCTTCATAATAAGCAGGCGCAGCAAGGTCTTTAGACAAAATACGAGTCAGCGAGGTTTTGCCAGCGCCGATGGAGCCGAGAATATAAATCATGGATTATACTTCTTTCATCTGGTTGTCGTTTTTACAGCACAAAAGACGAGCAAAAGCTGCTCGCCAATTGAGACGTCAATGTTTTAATACTACTATCTTAGTGGATTTCCTTCAAGCCTAACTTGCGGCGGCCGGTGTTAAACCAAGGGCTGACCGTGAAGGCTAAAATGTCGTTGATGACATAAATGGAGGAGTTGATGGCCATCGCCAAGGATGCATCTCCTTGGGCAAAAGTAATCGCCCATAAAACCAATTGCGCGATGCCTGAGAATAACCACCAGAAGTATTGGTTGTTGTAACGCAAGAAGCAGACGATCCCACCAGTTAAGGAAATCGCAAAGGCCATCCCATCAAAAATTGGACGCGGGTCGTTGGTGAACTTACCGATGAGCACTGCAGAAACTGCCCAAACGACTAACGTGAAGGCAATGGAGATGACCCATTGCTTAGCGGCAAAGCGTTTGAGGTTGTTGGCAGTGTCGTCGTTCCAAGTGCGCACGGAAATCAACACTGGCAGATCCAAAGTGACCACATAAGCGATTTGTTCAAAAATGGATAAGTAGTTCTTGGCCGTGAAGCCCACAAAAATAAAGCAAGCGGCAGAAATCAAGCCTAACCAGCCGTTAACGGCTTTGGTGGCGTTGATTGCCAAGACACATAATACCCCGATCATCGTACCAAAGAAGGTGATCAAAGCGACCGGCGTGATCGGTGCGTTAACCAACGTCATCAGTTGTGCGCCTAACGCGAAGTAAAACAAGTAGTAGTTTTGTTGTGGCCAACCTTTTAATTGGTTAAACAGCCAGCTGAAATAGTTCTGTGATTCGTTCATCAATAGTGCCCCCTAAATGATAATTGCAAAAACTATTATGCCACAAAATATTGTGGATGTAAGTCTTGCATCCACAATATTTTGGTGGTATGGCAGCGGGGTTAC
>CAKRHU010000438.1 GCA_934339215.1 uncultured Lacticaseibacillus sp. | reverse complement strand
GACGCCGCCTTAGCTCAGAAGGTAGAGCGCAGCCGTGGTAAGGCTGAGGTCGCTGGTTCAAATCCAGTAGACGGCAGTGAGCGCCGACCTCTTTGGGAGGCTTTTTTGTTATTTTAAACTAGGAGGCGACGCATTGAATATCTGGAAAATGATCCGCCGCTGTGCGGGTGTGGTGGTATTGTTTGGGCTGTATATGATCGCCGAAATGATCGTCATGATCCCGACCATTGTCACCAAAGGCAAAGATAGCACGGTGATCGTCGCCTTGGTGTTTGCCATTGTTTTTGGCAGTTTGATCTATTTATTGGCCACGACCTATCGCTATTACTTGAAACGTGATCCAGAAGGCTTTGGTCCGCATGCCCCAACGCGAGCCACTTGGCGCTTTATGGGCAAGATGGTCTTAGCTTTAGTGGTGATTCAAGTGCTCAGTGGCATTGCCATCAGCTTGCATTGGACCGCAGAATCGCAAAATCAAGATGCGTTGATGCAAGTCTTACAACAAGCGCCGTTGGCAATGGTGTTGATTGCCGTAGTGGGGGCGCCGCCGGTTGAAGAACTCCTGTTTCGCGGCTTATTGATGCACAGCTTTGGGTCACTGAAAGACAAACGCCGCTTATGGGCAGTGTCGATCATCTCCAGTGTCGTGTTTGGTTTGATGCATGCTGGGCCCAGCGAACCTTTGAATATGCTAGTTTATATTGCCATGGGGGCAGTGTTCGTCAACACTTATGTCAAAACCAAAGATATCCGCTACAGCATTGCGCTACATTTTTTAAATAATTTCGTCGCCTTAATGTTGTAACGTAAAAGGCGCTGACTCGTTCCTTGCGATGCAGGAGGGAGTCAGCGTCTTTTTGAATTAAACCGGTAATTTCAAGGGTTGGTAAAGCTTTTCTGGTAAGGCGGTGATCAATGGACTCGGCTCATCGATGCCCATTAAGATTAACTGATGCAACGCGCGGGTGCACAAGGTATATAACACATCACGCATAGATTCGGTGTCATAGGTATCAGCTGACACATCCCAGCCGATCACCGCATCAAACTCCAGCCCTTTGGCCAAATACACCGGCATGATCAAACAACCTGTATGCAAGTGGTGATCTTGCGGTGTCAGCAGATGCGTTGGCGTATCGATTTTCAGCGTGGTGTAAAGTTGTTCGGCGGCGGCCCGGTTTTTGGTTAAAATCGCCACCGTATGATTACTGCGCAATAAGGTGTTGGCCAGTTTAGTGACGCCGGCCATCGCTTGATCTTGTGGTAAACACAGGACTTGCGGTTTTTCACCATCGCGGTTGAAGGCGAGGATATGGTCGCCTTCAGGCAGCAGCGCTTTACCGAAGTTGGTGATCGGCTGCGTCGAGCGGTAAGACTTATTCAACGAAATCTGATCGATGCGCATGCCTTTGAACACTTGCTTCAAGCTGTCAAAATAAGGACTGGCTTGATAGTTGCTAGTGAATACATCTTGTTTGGCATCGCCTAACAGCGTCAGCTTGGCTTTAGGAAAGGCGTGATGCAAGTATTTGAGTTGGGCCATGGTGTAGTCTTGCATTTCATCGACGAAAACATATTGGATCTGATGGTTTTGCCCAGAGCCTGAAATCGCATCGCGCAAGGATAAAATCGGCGCCGCATCTTCTAAGCGTAAGTGGTGAGCTTCCAAATCGTCTGCGACGGCTTGGCTCATTGTCGCCCATACGTCAGCGTCAACATCAGGGATTTGGACCGTGGCTAAAAAGTGCTGATATTCTTGATATTCATCCAAGAAGTAGTCGTTATAAATCGCGTCATACACTGGAGCGAAGGCTTTTCTCACCACTGCTTCAGCTA
>CAKRHU010000437.1 GCA_934339215.1 uncultured Lacticaseibacillus sp. | reverse complement strand
AAATGAGAACTTTCTTGCTAAAAACTTATTTAAAGAAAGTACTTGACCGCCTCTGGTTGTTTCGTTAGGCTGAAAGTATTCGTGGATTATTGGAGGAGATCTTTAACATGAAGTGGCAAACCTTGCGCAAAACATTATTCGGCGCAGCCCTGACCGCAAGTATCGCGTTACTAGCCGCGTGCGGCAACAGTGCAACGAACAAAACCAGCGGCACCTTTAAGGACGATTTGGTCACCAAAGATACGCTGACGATCGGCTTGGAAGGCACCTACAAACCTTATTCTTATCGTCAAAACAACAAATTAGTCGGCTTTGAAGTCGACCTCGGCAAAGCTATCGCCAAGCAAATGGGTGTCAAAGCTGAATTCAAACCAACCAAGTGGGATTCATTGATCGCCGGCCTTGGCGCTGGCAAGTTCGACTTGGTGCTTAACAACATCACCCAAAGTCCTGAACGAGCCAAGAGTTACTTGTTCTCAGATGTTTACACTTATTCGCATTATGTCTTGATTTCACCAACTAACAAGCCGATCACTAAAATCGCGGACGTCAAAGGCAAAAAGTTGGGGGAATCCACCGGTTCTGATAATGCCATTGTCGCCAAAAAGTACGGTGCAACGGTGGTGCCAGTCGAGAATTTCACGACGGACTTGCAAATGATCAAAGATGGTCGCATCGACGCCAACATCAACGCTTCCCCATCTTGGTACGCGTATAAAGCCGACCACGCTACCAAGGGCTTAACGATGACGGAACTGCCAAGTTCTGAAGTCGCCCCAGCCAAGGTGTCCGGTCTGTTGAACAAGAAGTCTACCAAGCTGCAAAAGCGCGTGAACAAAGCCCTTAAAGTCCTGCGCAAAAATGGCACCTTGAAGCAGTTATCGATGAAATACTTTGGTGCTGATATCACCAAATAACTGATCCAAATCGCAGCGTTGATCACAACGGGTGGCCGAAATTAAAGCCTAGCCTATCACTTAAGCCCCTCGACATCACGATTTGTCATCGCGATGTCGAGGGGCTATTATTTTTTGGCAACAAACTTGCTGCTACCCATTGCCAAGTCATTCAAAAATACTGCAACAAAATGTGTCATTGTATGGTTACGGTTTCACTATTTGTCATATCGCCTATATCAATGCCAAACCTGGAATAGAATGTTCGGTAATACCCGGATATTCAACGGCGTATACTTTATGTTAAATAAATATAGGCGTATAATTTAGCGATAATTGATGGTTAACGGCTTCTGTAATGGGGGAATCGGTGTGAATATGGATCCGGGAGACAACGTTGCGACCTTGGGCACAGCACCACTTGATGCGCAGCTATGGTTTGCCCAACTTTTGATCACCTTTATGTTTGCGACCGGCTTTATCAGCTATTACCGGCGGATTTGGCAAGTTGCCAATAATTGGTTTCAGGATAAGCTGGTATATAAATGGTTGATCCGCGTGAGCGTGACCGTGTTGGCAATCGGCATTGGCACTGGTTTACATATGGTCGGATGGCTGGTATTTACGAATGCCACTGGGTTGATGTTTCATAACATGGGCTTGTTCGTGTTGACGTTTATTTTGCTCGATGAACACGAGACTTGGTGGGAGTACGGTATTCGTGTGCTAGGCGTCTTAGATGTATGGGTGATGCATCACATGGGTTATTTTGATCGACCACAGTTCGTGATCTCAGCACTTGGGGCGTTGCTTGGTTTATTGGTGTTGTGGCTTTTCCGCAATCAAATTCGTTATCAGGTTTGGCGGCATATCGCAGCGTACATGTTTTTAGGGATCTGCTTTTGGACGCTGCTGCCACCGCATTCTGCTGGGTTAACAGTGACGCCAGTGATC
>CAKRHU010000436.1 GCA_934339215.1 uncultured Lacticaseibacillus sp. | reverse complement strand
TTATTGCGCTTGAGCACTAACGTTGGGCCGAGCATAATGTTTTGCATGACGGTTTTATTGGCATACAAATTAAAATGCTGGAAGACCATGCCGACATTTTTACGGATCTTATTCATATCGGTTTTCTTGTCGGCTAAATCAAAATCATTGACGATCAGTTGACCAGATTGCACCCGCTCCAAGCCATTGATCGTTCGCAACAGCGTGCTTTTCCCGGAACCAGATGGCCCGATAATGGTGACGACTTCACCACGATCAACAGTGAGGTTGATATCTTTTAACGCATGGAACTTACCATAATACTTTTCGACATCGTGGAATTCGATCATCGACATGGTTGATCCCTCCTTTTTTCGTGTAAGAGCAAGAAAGGACGCACAATGGCGTCCTTATGTGATTATTAATATTTTATCATTTATCATTCATGATTTCCAGTTTGAATCCTCAGACCTGAGTATTTTCACGTAAGGTACAGGCCAACTGAACCGTCAGGCTATACGGTTCTTCCTTGGTAATCAAACTTCTGCGACCCATCAGCTTACTTTGGCCACCGGTTAAATATACATGTGCAGCCGCCAATTTATACTGTTTCTGCGCTTGTTTCACTGGCAATAACCCGACCGAAACGATCGTCGCCAGCGGTTTTACATTTAACGCATTGACCCCACCGACCACAGTCACACCACCGGCTTCAGGCACGACTTTAAAAAATGGCAATTCAACTAAATTGCCGATCGCGTAAACCGGTTGCTGACTTTTGGCCGCGACCCGCATGATCGCGCGGTCGTCCAACCCTGAATAATTTGCGGCTAAATGACCATTTTCTTGTAAACGCTGAACCAAATCATCGAGGTTGCGCTGTTGTGCCGCCGACACATTGATCGCCGTTGGTAAAATATTTTCTTCCTTGAACAACCCACTGGCAGGACCAGACATGGTGTTTTTGGTTAGTTTAGATTCTGCAGCTTTGAGTTGCGCTTGGTTGCCGCCGAGCAACTTCTCCACTTTCGGTGAAATATCAAACTTCAACTGCTTGTCCGTATAATAATAAAAGGCATTCAACACGATAAAGTATTCTAATAGAAGAAACCCGACTAGAAATGCCAAACCTTGAAGCCGATAACCGGGATAGCGCAAACCTTGGATCGCCGTATACAACAGGTAAAAGTTCGCCACAAAGGCCACCACGGTGAACGCTTTGCCTTTGGCCTTATCTTGAATGTTGAAATAACTCAACAGGCGATTGAGAATATCAAGTGCTGTTAACATATCAACCTCCTAATTTATTGTCGTCGTCGTAGTGGTCGAGCCACTGTTAGCCGCATCGCCAGTGGTAGTGTCAGCGGTGGTATTGCCAGTGGTCGTGGTATTGTCACTGGCAGAACTAGCACTTGACGCAGAACTTGACGAAGCTTTCGTGTCATCGGTGGTGTCGCCAGTGTTGTTGCCACCATCAGTGTTATCAGTGGTTGTATCAGTACTAGAAGATGACGCCTGATCCGTTTGTGGCTGGTTATCCTGCTTATCATCCGAAGAACTGGATGCACTCGGCTTCTTGTCATCATCAGAACTAGATGATGATGTTGGTTTGCTAGGTTTTGATGAACTGGTCGTGCTTGCAGTGGCGGCTTTTTGTTTGGACACTAAAGCCGATTGCGACGCCGCTGATTTAGGTTTCGCACTGGGGTTGACGGTGGTGTTGATCACGTTGAACCCACTGACCAAAATAATAATTGATACGATAGCCGCTGGAGAAAGTAGCGGCGCTGTCCGGTATGCCATGAATCGGACTCCTTTCAAAAAACTACTGCCTTGATTGTACCGCAAACCGCTCGCCGACACCCTTAAGGATATGCAAAGAAACT
>CAKRHU010000435.1 GCA_934339215.1 uncultured Lacticaseibacillus sp. | reverse complement strand
GGCAATCCCAAAAGCCCAGATGAAGACAACCGAGTCTATATCAAACGCCAATTACGTTTGTATCTGGAAGCCTTGTTGATGATCCAAGATTTCAACAACTTGGAAAACACCCAATTTGATATCGCCAAAGAAGACCAGCGCGCCAAGATCTTACAAAAGATCATGGAACATCGCTATTGAGCTTCGATTCCGGCCAGCCCACGCCGGAAATATTTTTCCCGCAAACTGTAAGCGTTAACTGATAACGCTTTAGGAGGACCCTCATGAAACATCTCAAACAATACTCATCTTATGCCTTTGGGGCGTTTGGCCACGACGCCTTTTATGCCACTTTATCGACCTACTTCATGCTTTTCGTCACTTCGCAATTATTCAATACTGCCGATTCAGCCTTCAACACTCGCATGATCGGCTATGTTACCGTCATGATGACCGTCATTCGTATCGCGGAAATCGCCTGTGATCCGTTGATCGGTGGTGCCGTTGATAACACGCAAACGCGCTGGGGCAAGTTCAAGCCTTGGTTGTTGACCGGTGCGACAATCAGTTCTGTGATGTTGGTTTTGATTTTCACCAACTTCGGCGGCTTAGCCACTAGCCAACCACTGGTATATCTGATCTTATTCGGGGTAGCGTTTGTGATTTTGGACATTTTCTACTCATTTAAAGACATTTCGTTTTGGTCCATGTTGCCAGCTTTGTCCACGGATTCTAAAGTCCGCGCGCGCTTTGGCACCATCGGCCGCTTCGGTTCAACCTTAGGCGCTCAAGGCGTCCCGATCATCATCTACCCATTGATCGTGTTCTTCTCACAACAATTCTCTGGCACCCAAGGTAGCACCAAAACGCAAGCTGGCTGGACTGGTTTTGCTGTTGTCATCGGCTTGCTGTCGTTCTTAGGGGCTTTATGCGTAGCGCTGGGCACTAAAGAAAAGCAAAACTTACTCCGCAAAAACACGGAACATGTCCGCTTCCGCGATGTGTTCAAAGTGATCGGCCAAAACGACCAACTCATGTGGTTATCCTTGGCTTACTTCTTGTTTGCCTTGAGCTATGTGGTCACCAACTCCTTGACTGCTTACTACTTCACTTACGTCTTAGGCGCCTCTGACAAGTTCTACTTAGTCGGCGTGATCACGGCGATTTTAGGGATCATCTCCGTGGTTTTATTCCCAAGCTTAGTCGCTATCTTACACCGCGAAAAGATTTTCGTCGGCGGCATCGCCATGATGTTTGTCGGTTACTTACTGTTCTTGTTGGCAGGCACCAACTTAACCATGGTGCTGTTCGCCGTTGCGATTTTCTTCTTCCCTTATCCGATGATCTTCTTGGCGGCTTTAATGACCATCACCGATTCTGTGGAATATGGCCAATGGAAAAATGGGACCCGGAATGAATCCGTCACCTTGTCTGTGCGGCCTTTGATCGACAAACTTGCCGGTGCAATCGCCATGGGTGTCGTTGGTTTAGCCGCCGTGCACGCTGGCATGGTCGGCAACGCGAAGCCTTCAAGTATTACCGCAGGCGAATTGTTCACTTTCAAAGCCTACATGTTCTACATTCCGATGGTCATGTTGATTTTATCCGCTTTGGTTTACACCTTTAAAGTGAAGCTGTCTGAAAAGCGTCACACGGAAATTGTCCGCGAATTGGAACGCAAACTGCGCGCTGAAGCCAAAGCCGATGTGGAAACTGAAACAGAAACTGACAGTCAACCAGACACCGCACCAGAACAAGCATAATGTGAAAAGCCGCCATGAGCGGCTTTTTTTCTTGCGTAAAAACTTTTTTCAAAAAAGGACTTGCCTTAGAGTCCACTCAAAGGCTTATGCTACAGTCATCAGGAGGTGGCTCATGACAACTTATCGCATCGGTCAA
>CAKRHU010000434.1 GCA_934339215.1 uncultured Lacticaseibacillus sp. | reverse complement strand
CGCGATTCGCACGCCGCAGCTTATCGCTTAGCATCGGAGGTGTCGATTGATGACGACAGTTTCTAAATTTGGCGGGTCTTCAATGGCCAATGCCAAGCAATTTACGAAAGTTAAGGCGATTTTGAACGCTGACGCTGCCCGCCGGTACTTAGTGGTATCTGCGGCTGGAAAAGACCCTGATCATCCCGTCAAGCTCACTGACTTACTATTGCGCATCGCATCTTCTGATGATCAAGCGTTGTTTGATCAAGTGATTGCCCGTCTTGAACCAATCAAAAAAGCCTTAAACTTACAATTCGATTTGAAGCAAGCAGTCGCTGAGATCCAAGCCGAATGGAACACCCACCACGATCACGACTTTTTAGTCAGCCGCGGCGAATTTCTCACGGCAAACTTGATGGGCGAATATCTCGGTTGGCCCGTGCTTGACGCCACTAAAGTGATGTTGTTCAAGCGGGATCAATTCGACGCCACTGCTTCTGGACATGCCTTAGCCCAAGCACCGAAACATTTTGTCTTGCCAGGTTTTTACGGTGGCGATGAATCCGGCTGTGTCCACTTGATGCCACGCGGCGGCTCAGATATTTCCGGCGCCTGGTTAGCGAACTTATTGAATGTCGATTTGTATGAAAACTGGACGGATGTTTCTGGCATTTTAATGGCGGATCCGCGCGTTGTCCATCAACCCAAAGCCATCGACGAGCTGACCTATGCGGAATTGCGCGAATTGACGTTCATGGGTGCGGCAGTGTTTCAAGCTGACGCCGTGCAACCCGTCCGCGCCAAGGGAATTCCTACCCGCATCTTAAACACCAACCGTCCCCAAGACTCAGGAACCTTAGTGGTGCGCGCCAGCAATTTAGATGGCCCGCTAACTGGTATCGCCGGACGGCGGCATTACACGGTGATCACCTTGAAAAAGTATCAACTCGCCGCCCACTTGGAAGTGGTGCAACAAGCTTTGTCGGTGATGGCTGACCATGAACTCAAAGTGGTTTACATGCCAACATCCATTGATACCTTGAATTTAATTTGTCACGGGACGATCGACATCGCCAAACGCCAACGCCTTGCCAAAGACTTGGTCAGTGCATGTGCGCTAGACGATTTGGCGATTCAAACTAACATTGCCTTGATCTCAACAATCTCCCAACGCTTAGCCAAACGCCCTGCTATTGCTGGTCGCCTACTCGCCTATTTAGATGACAACAACATTCCCGTGCGCTTGGTATCACAAAACTCTGGTGATTCGAACTTGTTGATTGGCGTGGGAACCAATGATTATGCACGGGCTTTAAATGCAATTTATCAGAATTTCTTGCATACCCGCAATGCTCCGGAACCTTATTTTGGCGCGTAACTAAAAAACGGTTGATCGTTGCCCCGCGTCTGGGTCGATCAACCGTTTCTTAGGTTAGTGCTTTGCCTTCTTAAAGAAGTGAGCGCCGCCACTGATTATCCCGACTCCTGCCAGGAGTTGAAGCAACTGATCCGGCGTGACATCACAACTCACTTGGAAGATAAAGTGGCGCATATTTTCACCAACTTCTGGCGACCGTGAATAAGTGTAGTCAACACTCTGCAGCAAAAGTTATTTTAACATATCGTCTTGTCTTTTGTTATCTAATTGTGGTAGAAGGCTTTTGAAAGATAAAGTGCAGCATGAGATATCGGCGGCTTAGTCACCCGTTTGGTATCTGAGCCTTCCTACTAGCCGGCAGGAAGGTGTTTTTTTGCTTAAATTGCGTTAAATTAGCGTTTTCGGATACTCCACAACAACAAGTCCACCTACTGATCAACGTTGGAAGTCGGAAATTTTAAGATATCCTAGTGTTGATATTCGCCTCGATGTCAAATTCCAGAATCCTCTTCATATTGATATC
>CAKRHU010000433.1 GCA_934339215.1 uncultured Lacticaseibacillus sp. | reverse complement strand
CGAGAAGGTGTCGATGTGCGCGTGTTGTATGATTCATGGGGCTCAATGGGCGCCAAACCAGAATTCTTCGATCCATTGCGTGAAGCAGGCGGGTATGCAGAACCCTTCTTAGGGATCCACTCGAACTTATTTGATTTTCGTTTGAATTTCCGCAACCACAGAAAAATCGTCGCAATCGATGGTTGGGTCGGCTATATCGGCGGCTTTAACGTCGGGGATCAATATGTTGGCCGCGATAAAAAATTCGGCTATTGGCGGGATACCCATTTGAAACTCGTGGGCGATGGCGTGTTGGCGTTGCAACAACACCTCATTCAAGATTGGGATGCCACCGTCACCAGCCACAAACTGGATGTCAATCAAACGCATTTTCCTAAAGTCGATGAAGGTTTGGGGGACACGATGCTCCAAATCGTCACCAGCGGGCCGACGGGTGATTTGGAGCAAATCAAGCTGGGTTATTTGCGCTTGATCAACTCAGCGCGCGAACACCTTTATATTCAAACCCCTTACTTGATCCCAGATGATTCCGTCATCAATGCTTTGCGCAGTGCGATTCACTCAGGCGTTGACGTGCGCATCATGGTACCGCATATGCCAGATCACGCTTTCGTGTACCGCGCGACGCAATATTATGCGCATTTATTGGCCGATGATGGCGCGAAGATCTATTTTTATCAAAAAGGGTTCTTGCATGCTAAAGTGGTGACCATCGATGATACGATTTCGTCGATCGGGTCTGCCAACATGGACTTTCGTAGTTTCAAGTTGAATTTTGAAGCCAACGCTTTTATTTACAACTCGCAAGTGGCGCTAGAACTCCATAAGATCTTTATGGATGATATTGAGGACAGCACCTTGATCACGTCAGAAGATTTTCACAATATGTCGTTATGGCTACGGTTCAAACAAGCCTTTTCGCGGCTGTTATCCCCAATTCTGTAGGAGGCAATCAAAATGAGCATCAATCGAAAACAAGCGATTCGCATTGCCGTGATCGGTGCGCTATTTTTGATCGGGTTGATTTATCCCGCACAATTATTTGGCGCCTTGACCGATTTATTGGCCATTGCCAAGCCGCTGATTTTAGGCGCCGCCTTCGCTTATGTGTTGAATCTGGTGTGCGTCCGCATTGAAAAGCGCTTATGGCCGCGTGCCACGACGCGACTGGCGGTAGGATTTCGCCGGCCGCTGGCGTTGTTGAGCTCTGTGATCGTGGTGGCGGTATTGATCGGCTTTGTGATGTGGTTGGTGATCCCGCAATTTATCACAGCGTTGACCAATTTCTTTACGAGCTTGCCGCATACGATCAACTTGATCAATGAGTGGTTGGCCAAATCGCAACAAGCCAATGCCTTGACCAAACAACTCGCCGCTGCCAAAATCGACTGGTCTGATTTGCAACAAAAGGCGCTGAAATTTTTGACCTCTGGCATTACCGGAATTTTTTCCAGTTCAGTATCGATTTTCACCAACTTAGCTGGCGGGATCTTCTCATTTATTTTAGCTTTTGCGTTTGCCTTGTATTTAGTCGGTGGGAAAGAACGCATCGGCTCGCACTTAAACCGGGTGTTGAATGCCTTTGTCCCAGCAAAGCCCTTAGCCTACACGCGTTATGTGTTGCGGGTGGCGGATGATATGTTTTCACATTTTATCGTGGGGCAAGTGACTGAAGCGACCATCGTTGGCACGATGTCTGTGATCGGCATGTCGATTTTCCGCTTTCCCAATGCCATTTCCATCGGCGTATTAGTGGGGATGACCACCTTGATCCCGATGTTTGGTGCCTTTATTGGTGGGGCAATCGGCTTTGTGTTGATTGCTGTGGCCAATCCGATGCAAGGCTTGGCCTTTGTGGTGTACTTGGTGATCCAGCAACAGCTGGA
>CAKRHU010000432.1 GCA_934339215.1 uncultured Lacticaseibacillus sp. | reverse complement strand
AAACAACTCCTTTTGTTGCAGTCGCTGGTTGGAGTTGGGCTGTTGATTTCGAATACATTCTAATTATAACACCGTCGTCGGTTTTTGCCGGGAATTTTTTGGTATACTAGTTGGGTAGTTTTTTGAACGGAGGACACCGATTGGCACATTTTGATTGGGCATTAATGAAGCAACCCGAATCGCAAACCATACAGGATTTAGCCGAAAAGTTAAAGGTCAGTCCTTTTTTGGCGCGCTTATTGTGGCAGCGTGGCATCACCGACCCTGATCAGTGGGCCGCTTTCACCAACCCCAGCGTTTCTAGCTTACATGATCCGATGTTGCTGCATGACATGGATAAAGCCGTGGCGCGCATTCAACAAGCCGTCACCGACCAAGAAAAAATCACGATTTATGGCGATTATGACGTTGATGGGCTGACCTCGACTTCGATTATGAAAGAAGCCTTGGAAAGTATCGGCGCCGAACCCGAAGTCTTCATTCCTGATCGCTTCGCTGATGGTTATGGGCCAAATGCAGATGTTTATAAATATTTACACGCCAATGGGACCCAGTTGTTGATCACAGTCGATAACGGCGTCGGCGGCAAAGCCGTGATCGATCCAGCCATGGAAGCGGGGATGGATGTGGTGGTGACCGATCACCATGAACTCCCAGATGAGCTTCCGAATGCCGTCGCCGTGGTGCATCCGCGCTATCCGGGCAGTGATTATCCTTTTGGTGATTTGTCCGGTGCGGGCGTCGCCTTTAAAGTGGCAACGGCCTTACTGTATGGTCCCCCGATGGATGCCCTGGATTTAGCAGCGCTTGGGGCGATTTGTGATTTGGTCAGCTTAACGGATGAAAATCGCACCTTGGTTCAACTCGGCTTGGCACAGATTCGCTCAGGTGCTCGCGTCGGGTTAGGGGCTTTGCTTGAAGCAGCGGGCATCGATCCCCAAACTGTCGATGAACAAACGGTCGGTTTTGGCATCGGTCCGCGGTTAAATGCCATCGGCCGACTTGGAGATGCCACGCCTGGGGTCACGCTGTTGACGACCTTTGACGATGAAGAAGCTGCCCGATTGGCGAAAAACGTCGACGCGCGCAACACGGAACGCCAAGGCTTAGTTAAAAAAATCTCGGCTGAAGCGATGCAAATGGCCGAAACGCCGGAAAATCAAGCCGCCAAAACCTTGGTGCTAGCCAAATCAGGCTGGCATGAAGGGGTGTTAGGGATCGTCGCCAGCCATGTGGTGCAAAACACTGGCAAGCCGACGTTAGTATTGAATATTTCCGCTGATGGCACCAGTGCCAAAGGGTCTGGGCGCTCAGTTGAAGGCTATCACTTGTTCAAGAGTTTACAGCCTGCAACTGAATCGATGACCCATTTTGGTGGGCATGCGATGGCCGTAGGGTTAACGGTACCGACTGAAAATCTCGATGTGATCCATCAAGCGATGGAAGATGCTGCGGCAATTAGCTTAAAAGATGCTGGTGCCCCAAAGCTTGACGTGGTCGCCAGACTTGAGGCCAAAGAGTTGACCCTGGATAATTATCAAGCCATGCGTCAATTAGCCCCATTTGGCCAAGGGAATCCTGAACCCGTCTTCAGTATTCGCCCACAATCATTGACTGGGATTCGCCAAATCGGCAAAACCAAAGATCATTTGAAGTTTACCGCTGATGGTATCGACGTGATCGCCTTTGGATTAGGGGATCAAGCCCAAGCCTTGAGTGATGCGGCACAAGTGAAATTGGCGGTGACTTTAGATCAAAACACTTGGCAAAACCGCACCAGTTTGCAGTTGCGTCTGCAAGATTGGCAACTCAAGGCGCCAGATGTGATCGATTTGCGCTTACCGCAACCTAGCGCGGAACAATTCCGTGGGGCGTTCACTTATGTCTTCTTTG
>CAKRHU010000431.1 GCA_934339215.1 uncultured Lacticaseibacillus sp. | reverse complement strand
ACGCCGATCACGGCTGAGGCATATGGAATAAGTTCAGAAATAGACATGAGTTCCCTGCTTTCTATGTTTGATAACACTTCTAGAGTAACAAGGAAAAAGGTGCAGACTTTTAGCCGCTGATGACGATTTTATGGTTAAAATGTGAACAAAAAACTCGCGACGTTAATCGCGAGTTTCAAGGCGCCCAGCTAAGACCTGGTCGAGCACTTGCACGACGCCATATTCTTCATTGGAGCCGGTGTGCAAATCAGCATACGGCGCCATCCCCGGATTGGCATTGGCCATTAAATAGCCATACTTCACATAGCTGAGCATTTGTGCGTCGTTGAAGGTATCACCAAACGCCATCATTTGATCTGGCGTGATCCCGCGCAGTTTGCCGATTTGGGCCATGGCCGTGCCTTTGTTGACATTGTTGGGCATAATGTCGATCCACACCGGGCCAGAAACGGCAGCGGAGAATTGATCGCCAAATTGGGGTTGAATCACTTCTGCAAACACGCGTTCTGCATCCCCGTTTGGCAAATACAGCGTCACTTTGTCCGCTTCGCCTTGCCACTGGCTTAAATCATCTAAATAATCCAAGTTGTGGTAGAATTCGCGATACACCGCATCGTATTGCCGATCTGAACTTGGTGCCACGGCGCCATCGATGGCACAGATCATTGGCCGAACGTCTTCGTGACTTAAAGCGGTTTGGACCATGGCGTCAATGGCGTCTTGAGACAACAGATTTTTAGCGACGATTTGCCCGCGGTCAGCGATCACCCCGCCGTTATCCGAAATCAGCACCAATGAGTCGGCGTGTTTGGGGAAGATTTCTTTGAGCGTGTACAGTGGACGCCCGGAAGCAATGGCAAATTGAATGCCGGCTTTTTCTAAGGCGTCGAGCTTTTGGTCAAAATGTGGTGGCAACTCGCCGGCTTCGGTGAGTAAGGTGTGGTCCATGTCAGTGGCGATTAATTGTACGTCTAGCATATTGTGCTCCTTTACATCAGTCAATCGCCATCATAGCACATTATTTCGTCGCATAAAAGCGGTTCATTAACGCTTGGATCGCTGCGTTTTCGTCACTGCTCCCAAAGGTCAGCCGCAACCAGCCAGGTTTTAAGCCGTTGCGCAACAAGTAGCCGTGTTGTAACAAGTACTGATGTAAGTCATTGGCTCGCCGGGCTTTAAAGAAAATGAAGTTGGCTTGGCTTTGATCGTAGGTGATCCCTACTTGATCAAAAAAGCGTTCAAACTGTTCACGGGCAGTGGCCACCTTTTGGCGCATGCTAGCCACAAAAGTCGTATCTTTCAACGCGGCGAGCGCGGCGACTTGAGACACGCTATTTAAGTTGTAAGGCAAACGGACGGCTTGCATGGCGGAAATCAAGGCCTTGGGGATGATCGCATAACCTACCCGCATGGCTGCTAAGCCGTAGATTTTAGAGAAGGTGCGCATCACGACGATGTTGTCGAATTCATTCAAGAGTTGAATCGCAGAGCCATTTTCTTGGGTGACAAATTCCATATACGCTTCATCGATCATCACCAAGACATGCTTAGGCACTTGCTTCAATAAATTGCGTAAGTCAGCCAGTGGCATATAAGTGCCAGTGGGATTATTAGGGTTGCATAACCACATCAGCTTAGTTTTTGGCGTGATGGCAGCGACTAAGCCTTGCAGATCAAAGGTGCCATCGTCAAGCACAGGCACATCAACAATATTGGCGCCTTCGATTTGGCAGTGTAATTTGTACTCGCCAAAAGTCGGCCATGGTTCCACCACTTCATCGCCGACTTCCAAAAATGTGCGCGCCGTCAGTTCGATCACTTCATCTAAGCCGCAACCAAACAGCAATTGTTCCGGATCAACATTGAGCTTTTCGGCCACGGCTTGGCGCAAGGC
>CAKRHU010000430.1 GCA_934339215.1 uncultured Lacticaseibacillus sp. | reverse complement strand
GCGATGCCAATGTTTATGTTACTGTTTTTCGTTTATGTTTTAGGCGGCAATATCGCGACTGCCAGCGGTTCTAGTAGCACCACTACCTATTTATGCTATGCACTACCAGGCTTTTTACTCCTAACGATGGCAATGGGTTCGGCTTACACCTCTTTGCGCATCAACAATGACCGCACATCCGGGTTTCTCAATCGACTGCATTCTTTGCCAATTCCACGTTGGGTGATTTTAGGCTCACATGTACTGGCTTCTTTGATCTTCATGTTGCTGGCAGAATTAGCGGTCTTTGTGGTGGGCTTGATCATGGGGTATCGCGTGCACGCAACGATCGGCTCCCTCTTATTATTTGTTGGCTTGTCTGCATTGTTTGGGCTGGCGATCACCTTGTTGGCGATTCCGTTTTCGTTGAAGGCAGACAATTACGCGTCAGCTGGTGGCTTTTCTTATGTATTGTTGATGTTGCTATTTGTCAGCTCCGCTTTGATGCCGACTAAAGGCATGGCCAAAGCAGTACAGATTTTTGCTGATCATCAACCGATGACGCCGATCGTGAACACTGCGCGCAAATTGTTGGACCACTCCGTCACGTTAAGTCACAACACGCCGATGATTGCTGGTATCTGGCTGGTGGCTGGGATGATCATCTTTGCAATTTTGTCTTATCGCGTGTACGCGAAAATGTACTTAACCAAATAATCCAAAAAAACGCCGACTTCGCTGTGAAGTCGGCGTTTTCCGTGGTGCTACCACCCAATCATGGTACGATGAATCATGACTGCCACAAAGACAGCCCAAAATACTACCTGTTGAATCACCTTCAAAATTCGCCAAGGCCGGGATACTGT
Organism: uncultured Lacticaseibacillus sp.; assembly: GCA_934339215.1. Classification (GTDB taxonomy): domain Bacteria; phylum Bacillota; class Bacilli; order Lactobacillales; family Lactobacillaceae; genus Lacticaseibacillus. The sequence continues at coordinate 1,054 of CAKRHU010000430.1, read as the reverse complement.
GATCTCAGCGTTTGCCGCCTTTTGCCGACGCCTAAAATAATTGGCGGAGAGAAAGTTGCCAAAAATCGCCACCACCAGCAGATAAAACATAGGCTCTGAAATCTGCCATGACTTAAAGAAAAATGGGCCGATCAACATCACCCCTAAGATCCAATTCGTCACCGTCGGGCCTAACATCCCCCAAGTGGCCTCACGGACCAAGGTTTCGTCTTGTTGAATATGTTTCACCAGATCAGATCCTTCCGTTAAAAGTTCGTCTAGTGAAAGACCATATAAGTGACTCAGTCGAATCAGGCTTTGGATATCTGGCATGGTGCGCCCATTTTCCCAATTGGACACGGTTTTAACTGACACGCCAATACTTTCGGCCAGTTGTGCTTGCGTCCAACCCACTGCTTTGCGCCTGATCTGCAAAATCTCTGCTATGCTCATCTCACTGCCTCCATTCTCACGGATGCCCTGCCCCTTGTACAGCCAAGATACTTCATATTCGGCAAAAATTCACCGGAAAATCATTGCCGGTAGCGAAATAATCGCCCGCTTTGAAATTCAAGCAAAAAACACCCCGAAAAAAAGTTCTCGAGGTGTGCCTTTACCATTGCCTTAATTGTTTCAATCCTGGTTCAAACCACACGGGTAGCTCAAACTGCAATTGCGCAGCTAAATCACGACTGGCAGTTTCGCTTAAGTCGATCAACACCAGTAAACTAGCACGCGTCTGTTTCAAATCAGCTTGCGCATAGCTGGAAATCAGCAGTTGACGCTCAGCTTCAGACAACGCCGCATCTAAAAACTTCCAATGTGACCCAGCATCGAAATTATCATGCGTCAATGCGACTTGCCAACTCAACAACTGCAACACTCCCGGCCGCACGTTGTCGTTCAGCTGTTCATTGGCATGCACTAAATTCTCACGATGTAAGGCTTTGGCGACATTACCCGCGCACCACAGTACTTCATTGACCATATCAAGAAATTCAGCTTGCGTTGGCAACGTCACCACATGACTCAACGCACTGGTGACATGTGACATCACTTCATGACCATCGCGCCA
>CAKRHU010000429.1 GCA_934339215.1 uncultured Lacticaseibacillus sp. | reverse complement strand
GAGCTCCACCTTCTTTCAAAAGTTGCACCACCGATCAGATTACTTTTCTGTAGCCTTCATCATAGCGTATGCGAATGACTTGTCATAGAAAACAAGCACAATTTGTTATTTAATTATTTATCATTCATCTATGATTGCTTGAAAAATGTGATGATCACAATCGAAAAATACAGCGTCAGCCACATCAAACTCCGATGCGGTTGGCGCTGATTTTAATTACTCATGACCGGTCGCCCGAAATCACTCAAGGTCGTGGCAAACACTTCTAACCGCTGCGCATAACTTGGGTGATCATTTTGTTCGGCGATCACTTGTTTCAATTGCGTGAGGTTATCGGTGATAATGCCATCGACATCCGCAAACACCATTTGCGTCATGGCATCGCGGTCATTCACGGTCCACGCCCAGATTTCTTTGTGTTGTCGGTGAACGGCATCTACTAGCGAATCATCCAACGTGGTTTCTTCAACCGTATAGCCACTGAGTTGCGTTTGCGGTGCCACCAAACTAAACGGCATGATGAAGTTGGCGGGAAGCTTTGGCACTTCACGATGCAACTTCACCATTAAAGCATAGCTCAAAGAATGCACCCGGTCGCCATGTTTGACTAAATTCGTGGCATAGCGATCGATGAAACGTTGCAACATGTCTGAACTATCAGCTTTGGTTGGCTTTAATTCCACAATCAGTTTTTGATGTAAGGCATTGGCTGCAGCTAAGTAGTCATCAAAACTGGCCAATTTCGCGTGATGACCGTTCTCCGAAACTGTGACTTGTTGGAGTTGGGCTAAAGTCAATTCGCGTGGCGTTTTGTTGATGCCGGCCAGGGTCTTGAGATTCTCATCATGAAGTACCACAAACTGCCCATCTTTGGTTTCATGCAGATCCATTTCCACATAATCTGGATTTAACCGCGATGTTTTGGCTAAAGCGGGAATCGTGTTCTGCACCCCATTGCCGGCATCAACGCCGCGATGAGAAATTGTCAGCGGCGCTTCCGTCAACGCGCCTTTCATATAAAAGCCACTGAACGCGCCCATGATCAAAATACCACTGCCGCCGGCGATCAACACGACCACCCGGCGGAACCAATGATGCGACTGATCTGCGGCAAAATGCACGCGCCCTTCTTCGACATCATCTGGCGCGATCAAAAACAGCAAATAGATCACAGAACTCATACCGCTTAACAAAATCTGCCCAGCGATCAACAGCGTCAACGTCACAATCGCAACCCCAAACGCGATCCCCGTTGAATCTGCCAAGTTTTGAATCTCGATCAATAAGGCTGACCACCCAAAACCGATCAGCACAAGAATGGTTGCCAACACCCCTAAGCGCAGTGCATAAGCCCAGAATTTCCCGCGGGTTTCATGCCAAGATTCGCGTGCCGCGACGATCAGCGATTGATCCTTTAAAATCGTGATCGGCAAGACGCGCAACCACCGCACGCCGAGATACGTCATCACCACATAAAAAATCACGACTAATCCGGCAAATAACGGTTTGGTCACCAACCAGTCCAACACAAACGTCGGCACTGCGACTTTAGCCAACAGCTGCGTGTGAATGATCACCCTTGCAAACGGCATCACCAATAACAAATACAAGATGAAAAAGCCAAATCCTGAAGGTTTCAGATGCCGGACATCGCGCAAGCCTTCAATGACAACGGCCCGCACCCCAAGTCCTGTTCGTCGACGGATATTGTCTAAGCCACCGAGCAGAATCGCGAATTGAATATAAACCAGCAGCAATACCACCAGCAACATCACAATTAACTCGAAGACGGCCAAAGGATGCTGAGTGAAAAGACTTAATAAGTTATCCACCCCTAAGTAGTGGCTGGTGAATAATTTGTCCAAGTTATCTGTAACAGCTCCTTAACCCGTTATCGTTGTATAATAGATGCATA
>CAKRHU010000428.1 GCA_934339215.1 uncultured Lacticaseibacillus sp. | reverse complement strand
CCAGCCCGCCGGAGCACTTTTTGTCGGAACCCACAGATTTTCGGCCGCAAGGCATTGGTATAGCTAGCTGGAAGATTGAAAACACACTTACGATGCCGGAAAGCGTAAGTAAAAAACTCGGCATGCCAATTGACATGCCGAGCTGGGATTAATTTCGATGCATCTTAAATTCTAAGAAAAGATCATTGTACAAGCCGACCACTGATGGATCGAGGTCTTTATAGACTTCAGAGCGTTTAATGATGGCTTCGTTGGGATAGAACTGTTTGTCTTCACGCACTGACTTTGGCAACAACGCTTGGGCCTTGGCGCTTGGTGTGGTATAGCCAACGTATTCCGCGTTTTGGGCAGCATTTTTGGGTTCATTGATGAAGTTCAAAAATGCGTAGATTGCTTTGAAATGCTTGGCGGTTTTTGGGATCACCAAATTATCAAACCACAAGTTGGAGCCTTCCGACGGGACCAAGTAATGTAAGTGGGAATTTTCTGCCATCATATCTGCAGCTTCACCAGACCAATCAACGGCGACTGCGGCTTCGTTTTCTGCCATGTACATTTTGATTTCATCAGCCACCACGGCTTTGACGTTCGGCGCCAAAGAATCGAGTTTGGCTTTGGCCGCTTGCAAGGTCGGCGCGTCTGTCGTGTTCATCGACTTGCCTAACGATACCAAGGAAAAGCCCATAATATCGCGGGCGGAGTCGACTAACATGATATTATCTTTGAATTGTGGCTTCCACAAGTCATCCCAATGCTGGATCTCGCCAGGCTTGACGAATTTGTCGTTGTAAATGATCCCAAGCGTCCCCCAAAAATATGGCAGGGAATATTTGTTGCCAGGATCAAAACTGCGATTCATCACATCCGGGTTGAAGGTGTTGAGATATTTCAACTTGCTGTGATCCAGTGGCAATAACATATGCGCTTTGTTCATTTTTTCCACCATGTATTCAGATGGGGCCGCTAAATCATAAGCGGTACCGCCTTGTTGGATCTTGGTAAACATGGCTTCGTTGGAATCAAAGGTTTCGTAGTTAACGTGATAGCCCGTTTCTTTTTCAAACTTGGTGATCAGCTTTGGATCGATATAATCGCCCCAATTGTACAAGTTCAAGGTGTTATCACCGGTGGCGCCTTGGGATTTTTGCAGTTCAGTCGACCACACTGCCAATCCCAACACCACCAACAATACGGCTACGGTCAGGCTAATGAGTTTTTTCAAGTGCGTGACCTCCCTTCTTCACGTGGGCTTTACGCTTTGCTTGGCCTTCTTGAATGAAGTAATACCCCACCACTAACAACAAGGCAAAAATGAACATCACGCCAGACAAGGCATTGATTTCAAGCGAAATGCCTTGCCGCGCACGAGCGTAAACTTCCACCGCCAACGTGGAAAAACCATTCCCGGTGACGAAGAAGGTCACAGCAAAGTCGTCCAGCGAATACGTGAACGCCATGAAAAAGCCGGAAAAAATGCCTGGCGTAATAAACGGTAAAATCACCCGCGATAAAATTTGCGCATTGCTTGACCCCAAATCTCGCGCCGCATCGAGCATCGATTGGCGCATTTCTTGAAGCTTTGGCAACACCATCAACACCACGATCGGAATCGAAAAGGCGATATGGGCCAACAGCACTGACCCAAAGCCTAGCGGGATCTTCAACGCGGTGAAGAAGATCAAGAAACTCGCCCCGATAATGACATCAGGAGACACCATTAAAATATTGTTCAGCGACAACACGGTATTTTTCATCAACGGCTTGGTGGTGCGATGAATCGCCAAAGCACCAAGCGTGCCGATCGCCGTCGCGATCAAACTGGACAACAACGCTAACAACAAGGTGTCGATGACGATTTGGATCATGCGCGTGTCAGCGAATAATTCTTGGTAATGCGCCATGGTGAAGCCTTGGAAGTTGGT
>CAKRHU010000427.1 GCA_934339215.1 uncultured Lacticaseibacillus sp. | reverse complement strand
TTTCACTGCCAAAGCCGCAGACTTCTTGTCCACCCCAGCACTTTCCAATTGCGCTTGAATCGACGCCACTGGCGGATTTGGAAAGTTGATGATCTGCGCGCGCGACAAAATCGTCGGCAACAATTGATTTTTCGCCGTCGTGGTTAAAATGATTGTCGCACCAGCCACAGGTTCTTCGTAGAATTTCAACAAACTGTTGGCGGCCCCTGGGGTCATTTTCTCGGCTTGTTGAATCACAAACACGCGCTGTTGCCCTTCGACACCGGATTTGGTCAGCTCAGCTTTCAGTCCGCGGACATCATCAACTTTCAAACTCCGGGCATCGGTTGACAACACCACCACATCAGGATGGTTGTGACTCAAGATGCGCTGGCATTCCGGACACTCCATGCAAGGTTGACCATTTTGCACATTTTGGCAAAATAAGCGCAAGGCGATCCACTCCGCCAATTGCGCTTTACCCGTGCCCGCCACGCCACTGAAGACGTAAGCTTGTCCCAGCTGGTGGCGGTCAATGATCGCAGCAAATTGTTTCACCAAGCTAGGCTGTAATTCAGAAATTTGCATCAGAAGCGATGGAAGGCTTCGACAGGCAGAACAAACACTGTGGCGCCGCCGACTTGCACTTCGATCGGATAAGCCATAGCAGAATCGCTAGTAGCATCCAAGTTCACTGGTGGGGTCATGAATTGTTCGCGGGTTTGGGACGTGTCTTTGATGATTTGTAAGACTTCATCCACGCGGTCATCATCGATCCCGATCAAAAAGGTGGTGTTGCCGGACTTCAAAAAACCGCCAGTAGTAGACAGCTTCGTCGCCCGGACGTTGTTATCGATAAATTCGCTGCTTAAAAGGTTGGCGTCTTTGTCTTGCACGATGGCCATGATCATTTTCATAATGGGGACCTCCTATTGTAAATGCTTGAGCAACTGCGACAAACTTTGGGACACAACAGTATCAAAATCTTGGGTGGCATCGATGGTCACGAAGCGTTGGGGATTGGCTTCAGCTAAGCGCAAATATGCCGCGCGGACCCGTTCGTGAAAATCAAGCTGTTCTTGATCGAGGCGATCATATTGGGTGGTTTTGCGATGGGTTTTGATCCGCGCAATGCCCACAGAAGCCGGCACGTCTAAGTAAATCGTCAAACTTGGTTCAAGCCCAGCTGTGGCAAATTGATTCATTGAAAGTACTGCCGATTCCCCGATGCCCCGACCAGCGCCTTGATACGCCACTGAAGAATCGACGAAGCGATCGCACACGACGATTTCATCATCTGCTAAGGCTGGTAAGATTTTTTCGACCAAATGTTGCCGGCGACTGGCAGCGTATAACAGCGCTTCAGTGCGCGCATCCATTTCGGTATTTTCCGGATCTAAAATCAAATCGCGGATCTTTTCAGAAATCTTGGCGCCGCCTGGTTCGCGGGTCAACACCACTGAACGGTCAAGCGCTTGTTCTAATTGCGGTAACACTGCTTGTAAGACGCTGGTTTTCCCAGCCCCATCTGGTCCTTCAAAAGTGATGAATCTCCCTGCCACAACAAATCGCTCCTGTCTGATACATATAGTTTACTGGAATCTGGTGATGATGAACAGCAAAAAGCGCCCGGTCGCCCGTACGCTTTTTACAAGTTTGCTTGGTGTAATTGTTCAGCGGCCATTTCCGAAACCAAGTCGCCAGACACTTGCCGCACGCGTGCTTCCCGATACAAAAAGTCAAACAGCCCTGCTTGCAAGTTATATTGGGCCTTGGATACTGCATCGACTTCCCGAAAGGTGGCCAATAATTTGCGCTCATGCGTCATTTGATCCCGCACGCGATACACGGTGGTCATCAACTCGCGATCAGCTTCAGTTTTCAATTGTGGTTTCTTTTTGAAAAACATCTTAGGCCTCCAAAAACTTCTTTTGATGCTACCG
>CAKRHU010000426.1 GCA_934339215.1 uncultured Lacticaseibacillus sp. | reverse complement strand
GTGACTGGTAAGACTGGCTGTTGTGGCAAAAGCGGGTCGTTGACTTGTAAGATCTGAATCATAGTGGGGATGTCAAAGCCGGCGCCGATCGAGTCGATCCATTGGCCTTGATTTTGGTCAAAGCGCGATACCGCCAACACATTGGCCGCAGTTTCACCAGACTCGAGATTTACCACTGGCGCGCTATAGTAGGCAAATAAATTGAGCAATTCGCGAGTGTTTGCAGTGGTCAAGGTTTTGCCATCGATGGTTACCGTATCGCGGCCGCGGCGTTTGGACAAATACAGATTCGAATCAGCGCGGCGGATCACATCTAAAACCGTATGTTCAGTACTAGTGCCGACTGTTGCGCCGATGGAAGCAGAAAGTTTCAGAACATGATCGTGAAGCTTGAAAGAGTGGCTTCGCAAGTGTTGCCAAAGTTGGCGAGTAAAGTCGTTGAGGTCAACGTCAGCTTGGGTGATGATCGAGAATTCTTCGCCACCAGTGCGATACAGTGTGGCTTGCGTTTGTGCGCACAGTTTTGAAACTAAGTCAGCAGTCTGTTGTAAGACGATGTCGCCAGTGGGGTGGCCGTATTCGTCATTGACGGATTTGAAATAATCCAAATCAAACATCACCAAGCTGAAATTGCCTTGGGCCATCGTCGTGGCGAGATCTTGACGAAAGCGTGAATACGATAAGGCGTGAGTCAAGCGATCGTGGTCGGCCACTTGTTTTAAGGCCGCGGCTTGATCACGACGACGATGTTCAAAGTCCCATAACCAGTGGTGTTCTGCCACTAAAATCAAGAATGTGATCAACACTCGTCCAGTAATGACGTCAGCCGTGGTGACTTGCGGTTGCCAAAATAAGGCCCAAAAGTAAACGCCTAAGCCTAAAGTCGCCCATAAATGATAAGCGACATATTTGCGGATGAACCACAGGCCGACCAGCCCAATGATCAAACCAACCCAGATCCACGGCCAAATGTTATTGGCAATTGGAGTCACCGGGAGCAACGCAATAAAAGCCAGCAGTGATAGTCCACGGACCAAATAGCCGCCCAGTTGATATGCCCGTCTAATAACGCGATCACCAAAGCAAAATAAGCGATATTCAAATAAAACCGTTGCGAGTCAGGATAAACCGTGCCACACAATCCACAAAAAGCCGCCAGCAAGGCATTGGAAATCGGTAAGCCGATTTGTGCAGGCAAGCCGCGCCGGCGCCAAAGATATTCATAATACATGGTATAGCCGGCGACGATTCCCGCCGATAATAAAACATGAATCGCCCATAACGCCCAAGCGTGCATAATTGGCCTCGTTTTCCCTGTTGGATAATGATATTCTCATATTAACGTATTAATTATCGAATTAACATGAAAAGGAGGTCGCCATGATCAGTATTTTCTCGCAGTGGTTTGTTGATGCTTTGATTTCGATTTTAGCGTTGGCGGGGTACGTCACCTATTATAATCAACTGCTCAATGGCGACCGCGCTGATCAGTCAGTGCGCATCGACATTGTGATCGTGGGAGTTGCTTTGGGTTTGCAATTGGCGCAATGGATCGATCCGAAGCGCATGAAAGTATATGAGAACCTGCAACTGTTGGTATTAGCATTCCCGCTGTTAGGCACCGATATGAACCGGACCCATTTATGGGTGCGAGGACTCGCGTTGATCGGATTTTCGACGTTAAATCATAATACGTTGACTTGGTGGCAATTTGGGCTCGGCATGGCGGGCCAGGTGCTGATTATTCGTGTGATGCAACGCTACTACAACACGTTGCGCGAGCATTTCGGCTGGAATACGGGGTTGATGTTTGTGCTAGTGAGTGGCTATTGGCTACCACGTACAGAACTCAGCTGGTCAGCGCGCATTGGCTTGATGATCACGTACTTGATCATCTCAAGTGTCAATTTCTGGTACTGGAAAGC
>CAKRHU010000425.1 GCA_934339215.1 uncultured Lacticaseibacillus sp. | reverse complement strand
ACGTCAATTTTATGGGCGTTTACCCATCTTGCACAAACACACGGCTTTGATTGGTCATGGCATTGGTTTGATTTGTATATATTGGTGACCTGGTTGGTGTTTACGCCGATGTGTGTGGCGTTGTTGACTCAGCTCAAAGCCGAATCTGAGCAAATCGTCAAAGCGCGTCGCAATTTATATCAACAAGTGGCGCATAACAGCAAACTCTATCAGGATTTCGTCAACGGCTTTGGTTCTGGGGCGAGTTTGTGGTTTGAATCCGGGTCGATGGATCAAGTTTTTCAAGTGGTGGTGCACTTGGGCTTGCGTTTGATCGTTCAATTACTTTCACCATTGTTGGCAGTCGGGTTGCTGTTGATTGCAAAACCCGCAAAATAAGTAGGGAGACTCATATGACTAAACCGATGAATCGCCGGAGGATTTTCTGGATCACAGTGGTTTTAACTGTTGCGATTTTAGGCTTCGATTTTATCACCACGCCACAATATTATCGCTGGGTCCATGGACTGGAGCTCATTACCATTTTGCCATTGTGGGGTTGGTTGTTATGGACGAGGAAGCGCGGTTAATTTTTTTCATCGGTTAACGACAATAGTATTTGTCAATGACCAACTTTTCTGCTATACTACACTATTGTGATTAGTCACATAACAACGATGTTCCGCTGGCTCAAGGTGGGTGAATGAATGTCGGTATAAGGAGAAGTTTTATTATGACCAAGCAAAACCCATTGATTGAAGAAATCACTAAGTCACAATTGCGTGACGATATTCCAGATTTCCGCCCTGGCGACAGCGTGAAAGTTTACGCTAAAATCGTCGAAGGCGAACGCGAACGTATCCAGTTGTTCGAAGGCGTTGTGATCAAGCGCCACGGTACTGGTGTTTCTGCGACTTACACCGTTCGTAAGATCTCCAGCGGCGTTGGTGTTGAACGGACTTTCCCATTACACACCCCACGTGTTGAAAAGATCGAAGTTACCCGTCATGGTCAAGTACGCCGTGCTAAGTTGTACTACTTGCGTGCATTACGTGGTAAGGCTGCGCGTATCAAAGAAAAGCGCCGTTAATCCACTGAAAAGGTCGCAATTGCGGCCTTTTTTTATGCAAGGAGTTTTGTTGAATGGATGATTTGATTTATATCGTGTACTACGCGCATGGGGACTCACCGGTCCGCATCATCAAGGCGTTCCGCTCGCTGACCCGCACCAAAGAATATGTGGGGATGTTGATGAATGCGCCGTTTCCGGGAGAAGACCCCAACGGCTACACATATGCTAGCATTCACTTGAACTAAGGAGATCAAACATGTCACAACCACAAGCAAGACTGGATCGGATCAATGAATTAGCCCACAAAGCGAAAGCTGAAGGGTTAACCGACGAGGAAATCAAAGAACGCGCAGAACTACGCAAAGCATATATCGCTGATTTTCGCGCCGGGTTCAAACAACGGCTGGAAACGACCCAATATTTTGATAAAAAGGGTAATGAAATCACCCCCAACAAGATCAAAAAGGTCCAACGAGACAACGGCTGGCGGCAAGACTAAAGGAATTTTTAACGATCGGGCTTTCAATGCTGGTCGACGTTTTGTACAATGGTTATTGTCTAATAAGAGGAGGCAGTTTTCGTTATGACATATGTACTCGTATTTGTAATCGGGGCCGCGCTGGGCGTTATCGGCGGTTTCTTCGGTGCCCGTTATTACATGAAAAAATATTTCCAAGATAACCCACCGATCAACGAAGACATGTTGCGCACAATGATGATGCAAATGGGCCAAAAGCCAAGTGCTAAGAAGCTCAATCAAATGATGGCGCAAATGAAGCAAGCGCAAAAGAAGACCAAATAAGCCTTTACGCGTAAGCGACCCGGTGAGCTTTCACCGGGTCTTTGTTTTGCCTTCAAATATTATGAATATAGTTATACTGCGAT
>CAKRHU010000424.1 GCA_934339215.1 uncultured Lacticaseibacillus sp. | reverse complement strand
AGATCCAAGAACTTCAAGCCCCGCGCCCGAGCGATGTCTTTCATTTCTTCTTCGGTATAATCATAGCCCCAGTAGCGCCACCCATCTTTGACTTGTTCCGGAGAACCTCGGCCCACGCCCATTTGAATCCGTGATTGCGCCAAAATGTCGGTGCTCATGACATTTTCTGCCATCATGAAGGGGTTCTCGTAGCGCAGATCGACTAACCCAGTGCCGATTTCGATTTTGCTGGTTTTCGCCGCAATCGCCGCCATCAGTGGATATGGCGTGCCGATTTGATCAGCGAAATGGTGCACCCGAAACCACGCGCCATCCACGCCGAGCTTTTCGGCTTCAACCGCCAGTTGGACCGATTCCTCATAGCTTTGCTTGGCGGTTTTCACCACTGAATGCTCAGGTTGCCAGAAACCAAAACTCAGAAATCCGATTTTCTTTGTCATTTGTCTCCCTCGCTCTCCTCTAAGTATGCTTACATTATGTAAGTGAAGGGAGTGTTTGTCAAGCCATTCTTTCCCGATTGGAGACAAATTGTTGAAAGTGCTTCAAAACAGGCGTGCACACTGATCCACCATCTCCATGTCATGATTGCTTACACAGCTTTCGGATCCTCAATTACATGCCAATCAAGTTTCGAACGTTTTTATGCAGCTGGGCGATGTCGGTTGATTGATTTGTCGTTCCAGCACGTGTCAGATTATTAAACACTCTTTTTTCTTCTTTAACTACGAAATTTCGAATTTTTTAGCATCGATGTTATATTTCCTATCAGAATTACTTTTATTCACGAAAAATCCGCCTATATTGATCACCATAACCACGAAGGTTTTTGAAAGGAGCGGTTTTGATGATCACGAAAGTATTTGCAGATTTAACTTTTGACGAACAACTGGCGCACTTGACGACGGTGGCACACCGGGCACTGACACGCTGGGGCTATCCGGCAAATAGTCACTTGAAGTTGTTGAATTACACCGAAAACGCGACCTTTCTCGTCACCACACCAGAAAAACCAACGATGGTAATGCGTGTGCACCGCCTGGCTTACACCAGCCGAGATTCCATTCATACTGAATTGGAATGGTTGGCGCACTTGCGAGCACACACTAATCTCAAAGTCGAAACGCCCATTCCCACCCCTACCGGCGAGTTGATCCAAGCCATCGACACACCAGAACTGAGTGAACGTCGCTTCGTCGTCTGTTTCCAAATCGTTCAAGGTGAATCGCCGGTGGACAGTTCCGATGGCAATGCCGATATCGGCGGGGTGATCAAAGTGATTTCTGCTTTCCCAAAAGCGCTCACCTTACCCACATTTCGGCTAGCCGCAACCTTGCAACTGCATGTCAGTCGCTATCGCCCGACTAAAATGACCGCCGAAGACCGGCAACTCTATCGCAGCATCGGCCAAGTCTGTGCCACCTTACACAAGGCAGCAACGCACTGGCAATATCCGGCTGATTTTAAACGGATGACTTGGGATTTTGCCGGGACGATCGGCCAACACAATAACTTCTATGGTGCGGATTATCATGCCCCGGACTGGCTGAATGCCAGAGCCTTGGCGACGATCGATGAGGCCGTGGCGTTGTGTCATGAGCATTTGCAACATTATGATCGCAACGCCTCGACTTATGGCATGATCCATTCTGATCTACGCGCCGCCAACTTACTGCAAAACCGCGACGAGTTAACTATTTTGGATTTTGACGATTGCGGGATGGGCTATTACATGTACGACATCGCCAGCGTCGTCGCCTTGATGGAACACCGCGGCGACTTGGCTGAAGTGGTGCGTGAACTGTTGGCGGGCTATGAAACCATTCGTCCGCTGACTGACGCCGACCGCAAAATGGTCTGGACCTTTATCATGCTACGGCGCGTGGGGATGTTGCAAAGTTTGTTGTCGCGCATGGGCCATGTGATGGCAGGCGCTGGTG
>CAKRHU010000423.1 GCA_934339215.1 uncultured Lacticaseibacillus sp. | reverse complement strand
GCTTGGGCGATTTTGCCATACGCTTGGGCGATGAATTGATCCAAGGCTAAGCGATTCGCGCGGGTCATTTCAAACGTCGCATAGTCGCCGGCAGGCAGGGTATACGTGCTGCGGTCGTCGCCAGTTTCCACCAAGTAGTGTTGTTGGCCAGCAATATTGGCATTGATGGCGTGATAAGTAAATTGGGCTTTTCGCGCGGCGACGAGTTTGGCTTTGGATAAATTGGCCAGTGCTTCGGGCATTCGCAGACCGACTAAGTTGTCAGTGACGGCGAGGGTGACGGAACCAAAGTGATCGATTTGCATAAGGGTTGCCTCCATTTAGATGATGACTTGAGTATAATAGGAGAAAGGTGACATCTAGCTGTCATCATTTCAATAGAAAGCACAGAAAAAATGCAAACTTATCGCTTGATCAATATCGTGATGATGTTGTTGGCCCAAGACACCATTTCAGCGCAAACTTTTGCGGATTTATTTCACGTCACCAAGCGCACGATTTTGCGTGACATGGATCACTTGTCTGCCGCGCACATTCCAGTTTTCACCACTCGCGGTGTCAATGGTGGGTTTCGGCTGCTTGACACTTATAAAATCGACAAACGCTTATTAAGCGTGAAAGATCTGCAAAATATACTCACCGCAATTCAAAGGCTGGATGCGTTGCTCGTCGATCCAGAAGTGGCCGCGACCTTAGCCAAAGTGTCTGGCTTGTTGCCCAAAGCTGAAACCGGCAGCTTAGCCATTGACTTCAACGGTGCGCAAAATTTATCTGCGGTGGTGCAAACCTTGCAACAAGCCATTCGCGAACACCATTTGATTGCTTTTGATTACTACGATCGCAATGGGGTGGCGACCAGTCGCTTGGTTGAACCGTATCAATTGTTGTGGCGCAACACCAGTTGGTATTTGGTGGGGTATGCGACGGAACGCCAAGCCTTCCGCACGTTTCGAGTGTCGCGCATGACGGCGCTGATTGAAAAAGCCGAGTTTACGCCGACAGCTAATGTGCCATTAGGTTGGCAAGGTGGCGGCGGGGATGGCCAACGCGTCGAAGTAAGCGTCACCGGTTTACAGGCCTGCCGCAGTTTTGTGGTGGAGCATTTTGGCCAACAAGTGATCACTGAAAACCGCGAGGCTGACTTTGACGCCGTGTTGCCTGTTGGGGATAATGCGGATACGTACCGCTTTTTGTCGCAGTGTGGGACGAACTTGAAAGTCGTCGGGCCAGAAACGTTTCGCAAAGGCTATCGCGCTTATCTCAAACAAATGTGGGCGATGCAAGATTGACAATTCGGCTACTTAGCCATATTATAGACATGTACTTAGCAACACTAAGGAGCAGACGATGAACGGATTAACAGAATTATTAAAAGGCGCCTTAGAAGGCATTGTGTTGCAACACATTGCCCAAGGTGAAACTTACGGTTACGAAATCACCAAATATTTACAAGACCTGGGCCTTGAAGATATCGTTGAAGGCACGGTGTACACGGTGTTGTTGCGCTTGGAAAAACAAGGCTTATTGGAGGTCGAACGCCGCAAGTCAACGCTTGGCCCCCAGCGCAAGTTTTATTCATTGAATGCAGCAGGGGAAGAATATTTGACGAATTTTTGGGCCAAGTGGGACTTTCTCGCTGGCAAAATGACGCAATTAAGGAAGGCTTAACATGGTCAGTTTTTGGAATACCATCACCGGCAATGATATGTCGGCAGACTTAAAAGCTTATGCTAAGCGCATTGACCAACTACCTGCTGGCTACCCAGAAGCTTGGGCGCAAATGCAGGCGGCATTGATGAGTGGCATGAACGTGTCGGCGAGCTTTACCGGGCGCGATTTGATGCCAGTGTTTGCGGGTTTGGTGGATTATTTAGAAGAAGTAGCCGGTGAAGGCTTGAACATTGCAGACGCGTTAGGCACGGATCCCGCTAGCTTTGCGAC
>CAKRHU010000422.1 GCA_934339215.1 uncultured Lacticaseibacillus sp. | reverse complement strand
ACACCGTTAGCCATGGATTCTTTCAAGCCTTGTTCAACTGAAGGGATGTATTCACGAGGAACCACACCACCGACGATGGCATCTTCGAATTCGAAGCCTTTACCTTCTTCGTTAGGGGTAAATTCAACCCAAACATCACCATATTGACCTTTACCACCAGACTGACGAACAAACTTACCTTGGGCGGAAGCTTGCTTGGTGAAGGTTTCACGATAAGCAACTTGAGGGGCACCAACTTTGGCGCCAACCTTAAATTCACGCTTCATCCGGTCAACCATGATATCCAAGTGCAATTCGCCCATGCCGGCGATCAAAGTTTCACCAGTTTCAGGGTTGGTTTCAGCTTGGAACGTCGGATCTTCTTCACTCAGTTTTTGGATCGCAACGTCGAGCTTGTCACGGTCTTCTTTTGAGTCAGGTTCGATGGAAACTTGGATAACTGGTTCTGGAATTTCCAAAGATTCAAGGATCAATGGGTGGTCAACGTCAGTCAAAGAGTCACCAGTGGTGGTGTTCTTCAAACCGATGGCAGCCGCGATATCACCAGAGAATACTTCAGGGATTTCTTCACGGTGGTTAGAGTGCATTTGCAGCAAACGACCAACACGTTCACGGTTGTCCTTAGTGGCATTCAAGACGTAAGAGCCGGATTCCAAAGTCCCAGTGTAAACACGGATGAAAGTCAAACGACCAACGAACGGGTCAGTGGCGATCTTAAATGCCAATGCAGCAAATGGCTTGTCGTCGCCGGCAGTCAATTCAACCGCGTCACCAGTTTCAGGATCAGTGGCGTTGTATGGCTTAACATCAAGAGGAGATGGTAAGTAGTCAACGACACCATCAAGCATCATTTGAACACCCTTGTTCTTGAAGGCAGAACCAGCAAATACAGGGAAGAATTCCAAAGCCAAGGTTGCTTTACGGATCGCAGCTTTTAATTCGTCTTTGGTGATTTCTTCGCCTTCAAGGTACTTGTCCATGATGCCGTCATCAACGTCAGCAACGGCTTCGATCAAGTCGTTGTGGGCAGCTTCGGCAGCGTCTTTGTATTCGTCAGGAATGTCAACAACATCCCATTCGGAACCCAAAGCATCTTCATCGTACAAGTCAGCCTTCATTTCGATCAAGTCGATGATACCTTCAAAGTTATCTTCGGCACCGATCGGTAATTGCATTGCATGGGCGTTAGCGCCTAAGCGTTCGTGAAGGGTCTTCACAGAGTATTCGAAGTCAGCACCGATCTTGTCCATTTTGTTAACGAACACGATCCGGGGAACAGAATAAGTGGAAGCTTGACGCCAAACGTTTTCAGTTTGAGGTTCAACCCCAGCTTGGGCATCCAAAACAGTTACGGCACCATCAAGGACACGCAAGGAACGTTCAACTTCGATAGTGAAGTCCACGTGCCCTGGGGTATCGATGATGTTAACCCGGTGATCCTTCCAAAAGGCAGTGGTAGCAGCGGAAGTGATCGTGATCCCACGTTCTTGTTCCTGAGCCATCCAGTCCATTTGAGAAGCGCCATCATGAGTTTCACCGATTTTGTGGATCTTACCGGTGTAATACAAGATACGTTCAGTCGTAGTGGTCTTACCAGCATCGATGTGGGCCATGATCCCGATGTTACGGGTCCGGTCTAACGGAAATTCACGCTTGTTGGCCATGTGAAAGTAGTTCTCCTCTCAATTGTTGTGAGTGATAAAAATTAAAGTAGTTTTCGTCGAGCGACGCCAAGCAACAGGCTTGCGAATAAGTCGTCGCAAGGCAATGACCAAGTTCGTCATCACCTCACGCCGCCTTATTCACAGCCTTAAAATCGCTTGGCGTCGCTTTGGGGATAAAACAATTGGCTACTATATGCCAAATATATGGATATAATAGCCAAACTGTCTTACCAACGATAATGTGCAAAGGCGCGGTTAGCGTCTGCCATTTTATGGGTGTCTTC
>CAKRHU010000421.1 GCA_934339215.1 uncultured Lacticaseibacillus sp. | reverse complement strand
ATTGGCGACAAGACGTTAAACTCTAATGTGAAGCACCATGTCATGGCGACGCGTACGTTGATCAGTCAGGCAGTTTTAAGTGCGACAAGTGATGGTTCCGTCATCGAAGCACAAGAAGTTTTGCTGGCACGCTATGAATATGCACATGATCGTTGGAATTTCCCGACGGATTTCGTGATTCCGATTGATGTTCAGCTTCATTATATGCGCGAGCTGTTGGCCGCAGGGACCACGCGACGATTGATGCTTCATTTATCGCAGCTGCAATTCATCAATGCGGAAACGGTGGCGCGTTTAACCGCGTTTATTGCCGGTGAGCCCATGGACGTTAAGCTCATGGTCGAATTGGATCATAATATTGATGTTGACTTGTTGGCTGCTCATGCCGCACGTTATCAAGCTAGTGGCATTGAGATCGGCTTGATTAACTTGGATGCGCGCAAATCGTTGGCCAACTTAACGCCGCGTTTGCCTTATGTGAATATGATCAAGTTAGCTTGTGCAAGTGTCCGTGATCGTTATCCTGATGGCTTGACGGATCCGCAACTACAAATTTGGGAAAATACCATTCGGCCGCATCATTTGAAACTGGTCATCAATGGAATCGAAAATTCTCAAGATGCCGCGTTTGTCCGTGAAAAATTACACGTGCAGTATCTGCAAGGGTATTACTATGATCGACCGGAGTTACCGCGTTTGGCTTAGAAAAGATGAGTCGAATAAACTTAGACTGCACATTGAAGCTTTTTTAGCAGATTAGGAAAGCTCATGGTTTGCCGAGTCAACGAGCTCATTGAGCAAGCCAAATAACTCAGTATCCTCGGCTTTGACGCCATCTAGCATTTGTCTTAACAAGTGATCAAACCCGGGATAGTTTTCACTAACGCCAAGCAGAATCGGCGCCAAAGTCGCCAAGTCGACTTCATCTAACGACACTGCTTGGCGGCTGAAGTACCAAGCTTTCGGTGATAATTTGTCGAGTAAGATGATTGGTGGTACTAAGCGGCCGAGTTCTTCAATGGCTGATGTTTGCAAGCTGTTGGTGATACTAAACAAACAAAACGTGGCGAGTCGTTTGCGCTGTCGATAAGACATCGCCAAGTCAATTTCAAAATCTGGTGTCGGCGTCGGCAGATCCAGTTGGTCAGCAAGGGCTGTGCCGATGACCTCATGGCGCTGGCCATATGCCAAAGCGCGCTTGACCGCGCTTTGTACCATTGGCGTAACAGCGGGAAAATTAGTTGCCGTTTGATAAAAGACTTGGTCGGTGGTCACGATATTATGCGCGGACATCGCAAAGGCTCGCGGACGTAAATCACGGTTTCGCGGTAGCAGTTGTTTCGTCAAAAAAGTAGCATTATCATTATGGGCCATGCGCATCATCACCAGAATCAATAGCCGCTGTGAAACCGTTAGTGGCATTAAGTAAGTTTCAGACATGTTGTCTCCTCCGTAGTGGTATACTGAGAGAAAAATTTGCGAGGTGTCTTATGAGTTACGAAGTTGATTTCAAAAATGTGTCCACCATTGGGTTAGAATCTTCGCCAAACGCTGAAGCTTTAGCTGGTTTACGCGCCAACGAAGCCCGATATTTTTGGAACAAGTATAAAGTTCATTTTGTTACGGAACCTGCAGCTGAAAAGCCGGAACTCATGGCCTATGTCAACGCGATTTTAAGCGAACGAGATCTCCATTTTGCAGCGAAGCCCTTAGAAGTCAGTCAAAATATCGTCGATGGCGTGAAGTGGACACACGTTTTTTATGAAGACGGCTTAGGTATCAATGTGTTGTATACCGAAGCTGAAGGCGGCAAGCGCGCAGTGGGGATCAAGTTGTCCGATGGGATGGACGTGCCAGCAGAATTAGTCGGTAAGTTCAAATTCGCTCATCAAAAATCCAAGCTTGCTGGCGTCATTCGCGGCAGCTTCTTCGTCATTAAAGGCGAATA
>CAKRHU010000420.1 GCA_934339215.1 uncultured Lacticaseibacillus sp. | reverse complement strand
TACTACTGCGCTGCATTGAATTTCAGTGTTCGCAAAGCGACCAAGTTGGTTCGATCTTTGAGCCAGCTAGTGCAGGTAGTCAGAACATTCTGGCGAAAGTGAGCATATAAAAAGCCGCTACAACTTTGGACGGTTAACGCGGCTTTAGCTTCATATTAACTTGACCATCGCTCTTTAAGCGACGTTGCGAGAACTCAAATGTTTCGGAAACACCGTGTTGGTCGCACGGTGTTTTTGCATGGTTTGATTATACCATGTCAAAACATTAACTGACAATCCTTCAATCCAAAACCCGTGCTTCCAAACACTGCTTCACCTCTTGCACTCCAGCATCCCCCGAACGGCTGATCATGTAAAAATGCCGCAAGAACGCTTCGCCCAGATCTTCAAAAGGCAACTCGCCAACTGCACGCTTAGAAATGATCGACTGGCCAAAGCCTGATTTCAATAATTCCACGATCACCGCATTGGACGCCACCGTCAGCGTTTTAGGCGCACTGTTTTGTTCCGCTAAGTAACGTCTGGTGTAATAACCGACGCCAGAATCGGATTCGCGCACCAACCAAGGCTCGCCAGCGCCCACTTTCACCAGTTGGTCCGCTAAATATTCCACCCGGTCGATGCCACGCGCCGCCAAAGGTTTTTCAATGAAGCCAAGGTCAGCATCATGATTCAAAATCGCGGTTTGCACAGCTTGCGAGTTAGCCACATTGACACTGAAGGCAATATGCGGAAACTGCTGATTCAGTGCCGGTAAAATCTTTGGCAGCACGTACATCGCAAAGCTGTGCGAGGCGTATAGATGTAGCTGTTGATGGGCAGGGCCGTGACTCAAATGCACTTGCACATCATCCCAAGTCGCTAAAATTTCACAGGCTTTTTCATAAAGCGTATCTGCGGCAGGCGTTAGTCCAACTGCTCCGCGACCATTGCGAATAAACAGTGTGGTGTGCAGTTGGGCTTCGAGTTGTTTGATTTGTGCTGACACGGTGGGTTGCGCAATAAACAGCATGCCGGCAGCTTTAGAAAAACTCCGCGTCTCATAAACCAGTTTAAAGGTGTCGAGATTATTCATCATAACTCCGATCAGTTTTCTTGATAACTAGTATTATCGCAATCAATCCCATTGATTGCAAATTCCCGGTATCATTAAACTCATCATTAAACATGAAGGAGTTCATATGGAAACCACAACCACCACTTCAAAAACACGCGCCATTTTACCGGGACTGACCCTGTCGATTTTAGTGGCGATCATCGCCAAACTACTCGGCTTATTACTGCCACAAATTGGCGGCGCGACGATCGCCATTTTACTGGGGATCGTTTTAGGCAATGTCTATTTCAAACAACCAGGCTTGGCCGTTGGGACAAAATTTGCTGAAAGTCGCCTGCTGGAATATTCGGTCGTTTTGTTAGGGCTCACCGTCACCTTTCAAACCATCGGCCAAATGGGCTGGCGCGGCTTGATTTATGTCTGGTGCGAAATGACTATTGTAATTTTTGGGGCCTACTTACTCGGCCGCAAGTTAGGCTTTTCCGAAACCGGATCATTGATGATGGCTGGTGGCAACGCGGTGTGCGGCTCGAGTGCCATCGGGGCCATCGCGCCTGCCATTGGCGCTGACGACGAAGAAAAAGGCCAGATCATCACTTTAGTTAACTTGCTTGGCACCGTGATGATGTTGACACTGCCCTTTTTAGGGGTCGCAGTATTCGGCTCAAACCTACTGGCCAAAAGTGCGCTATTAGGCGGGACCTTGCAATCCGTCGGCCAAGTCGTTGCTGGCGCGAGCTTGTTGAACGCGCAAACCGTGCAATATGCGATGCTATTTAAAATCACGCGCATCATTATGTTGGTCGTAGTAGTCACTGGTTTTGAACGTTTTGCCAAGCGCAACCAAACGCAAACCACCCAAACGGCCAAAAAGCGCCTGCCGATTCCTTGGT
>CAKRHU010000419.1 GCA_934339215.1 uncultured Lacticaseibacillus sp. | reverse complement strand
TCGAACAACTGGAACAAACCCCAGTCGTCAAACTTAAAGATTTAATGACTACCCTTAAAGCTTCCGAGTCGACGATCCGCCGCGATCTTGGCGAGCTCGAAGACGCCGGTAAATTGCGCCGAATCCACGGTGGCGCAGAACGCTTGGCTAAAACCAAAAGCGAGCCCAGTGTTCAAGAAAAAGCGACCCAACATTTAATGGCCAAAGCCCAAATTGCCAAAGCTGCGGCGGCAATGGTGCCAGCGCATGCTTGTATTTTCTTAGATGCTGGGACCACCACAGCACAGATGATTCCATTATTAACCGGCCGCGATGTGACCGTGGTCACCACCGGGGTCGATAATGCTTCGGCCTTAGCGGATGCCAACATCGAAGCATACATTTTAGGTGGGAAAATCAAATCTGCCACCAAAGCCACGGTTGGCGCCGAAACGGTCAACGGCTTGCAAAAGCGGCACTTTGATTATGCGTTCTTGGGCACCAATGGCATTCATCCAAAATTCGGGTTGACCACGCCAGACGCTGAAGAAGCGGTGGTCAAAACCACGGCGATCAATCAATCCCACACGGCTGTGGTATTGGCAGACGCGAGCAAATTCGGCGAAGTCTCCAATGCCTTGTTCGCCAAAATCAACCAAGTCGTGATCATCACCCCAGAACTTGTGCAATTATCCCCAATTTACGCCGATTATCCCAATATTCAGGAGGTCTAACATGCTTTACTCCATTACTTTAAATCCTTCCATCGATTACGTCATCGGCCTGCCTAAGCTGGAACTGGGCTTAGTCAACAGGCTTGAATCCGACCACAAACTCCCAGGCGGCAAAGGCATCAACGTGTCCCGCATTTTAGAACAACTCGGATTACCCTCGATTGCTTTAGGCTTTGCGGGTGGCTTTACCGGAAAGTTCTTACAAGATCGGCTCGCTGAACTCGGATTAAAAACCGATTTCACTAAAGTCGCTGACGACACACGCATCAATGTGAAGCTCAAAGCCGATCAAGAAACGGAACTCAACGCCGCCGGCCCAACGATTCGCCCAGATGAAGTCAACGCCTTTCGCTCCAAACTCAAACATCGCTTGCAACCAGGCGATGTGGTGGTGATGGCTGGTTCCTTACCCGCGGGATTGCCTGAAACGTTTTACCGCGATTTGATTCCAGATATTCAAGCAGCTGGTGCGGATTTTGTGATCGACACCACCGGTCAAGCCTTACTTGATACTTTGGCCGATCACCCATACGTCGTGAAACCAAATCATCATGAGCTCGCTGAGTTGTTCGGGGATGCTGAATATGACAGCTTTGAAGCCACTGCTGAAGCGGGACGCAAGCTGTTAAGACTGGGCGCCCAACATGTGCTGGTTTCCATGGCTGGCAAAGGGGCCTTGATGATCACCAAAGATGTTGCCTACCATGGTTTCTGCAAACCAGACAAAGTGCAAAACTCTGTCGGCGCAGGCGATTCCATGTTAGCCGGCTTCACTGGCACCTTGGCGCAAACTGGCGACGCACTTGAAGCCTTCAAAATGGCCTTAGCATGTGGCTCAGCTACCGCCTTTTCCATCGACTTAGCCGACAAAGCCAAAATCGATGCTGTCTACCAAACCATTACTGTCGCAAAACTTTAGGAGGACCTCATGGACATTCGAGAATTACTACTTAAAGACGTCATGATCATGGATCTCAAAGCCACTGATAAAGCTGGCGTGATCGATGAAATGACCGCCAAGTACCAAGAACAAGGCATTATCGATGACTTAGATCTCTATCGCGCAGACATTGTAAAGCGCGAAAATGAATCCACGACTGGCATCGGCGATGGCATTGCGATGCCTCACGCCAAAGACAAAGCCGTTAAGCGCGCCACGGTACTGTTTGCCAAAAGCGATGCCGGCGTTGACTTCAACGCGTTAGATGGGCAACCGGTACACTTGTTCTTTATGATCG
>CAKRHU010000418.1 GCA_934339215.1 uncultured Lacticaseibacillus sp. | reverse complement strand
GCATGCGCCGAATAAGAAAAGCGCACGATTTTGACGCGCTCATTGGCTTGTTCAAACAAATGCAGCCGGTTGAGTTGGGCTTGCTCGATGCCAGTCAAATGTAAGTCGATGCCTTTGCCAATAAAATAATTGATTTTCTCCATGAACCCTCACACATTCTTTTCAATTAACGCTTGCAATGACTTCGGCACACTTGACACCTTGGCGGTTGCAATCAAGCGCGCTTGCACGGCCAAGCGCCCGGTCCCATCATCATCACAAGTCACCAAGGTCAACTCCGGCTGACTGGTGGTATCTAAAATCGATACCGCAGTCGCTTTGATGTAGTGGCGGGCATACACTTGATACACATACACTTGCGACATATCAGAGACATAAATTTGCATCCCGACTTGTGATTTCACCAATGGCCCAAACAACACCCGTTCATCGTTGGCCATATGATGCCCGGCTAACGCGTAGTTGCCTTTACCCATCGTTTGCCCTGGATTGAGCGTGCCAGCCGCAAAAGCCAGTTGTGCATTGCCCACGCCTAACACGATCGGCAAATTTAAATTCAATTCAGGGATCACCAGTTTGCCGACTGCGGCAACATCATGTTTTGACACTGCCGCAGAGCTTAGACTCGCCAGCGACAATGGCTTAACTTGATCGAAATTATAAGTCGGTTTTTGTTTCTTGATGGCAGCTTTCACTGTGGTTTTCGTGACGGTTACGGTATTGTGGCGCACCACCCAGGCCGCCATCGCGTCTTGAGCCAAATACAAGCCCAACACCGCAATCACAGCGACCAGACCCACAGAAAGAAGTGCTTGTTGCCAACGTTTATTCATCTGCTTTCACCTGCTTTAAAGTCCACGGCTTAATGGTTTCGCGCGGCTTGTTGCCGACGATCATCGCCACCGGACGATTTCGGCTTTCCAGGCGGTATGTCGCCACCATGGTTGCCGTTTCCCCATTGCGTAATAAAATGTCTGAGTTTTCTTGATAATTTTGCATCAAGAAACTTAACTGGCCTTTGGCAACATCGGTTTTCGCCAACACACTGGTGGTTCCAGCGTCAGTTTGTTGCGCAAAGACGACATTTGAATCCAAGACATATTGTGGCCAAGCGGTATCGCCACCTTTATTCATCAGTTGATATTGCACCACCAAGGTCGGCCGCTTTAAAAAATCCACTGCATAACTAAAGTGAAAAGCCGACAGTCGCAACTTGGAACTGTTGCCTGACTGAGGGGCGCTTGGTGCGCCGACGACAACTTTGTGCGGTTCGACTTGACGTTGAGTATACCAGCCAAAGCCCAGCTTCCCCACTGCCAACACGCTGATCAACAAAACCAGCGCGGCTAATAATAAATTGATCCGTTTCCAAATGCGCATGCCGGCTCCCCTTTTCAGCAAGTTTCTTCGTGCTTGACAATGCAACGTCAACGCTGATAGACACTCAAGCGCCTGAACCAAAAGGCGGTTCAAATGATGGCGCTTGGCTACCACTGGCACATCAGCGTTCGAGCTCTTCGTCGTGCTTTTTTTGAAACAACTTCCATTCTGATAGCGACGTTCAAGTGCCTGAACCCAAAGAACGGGTTCAAGCACTTGAGCTAGGCTATCAGATGGACTAAGACCGTTTCAAAAAACACTGGTTAATCAAAAATGAGCGCTGTTCACCGATTTTCGGCACCCAGCGCTCGTTTGGTCATTTAGCTAGCTTTCGCCCGTTAGTCAACACAGACCATCCCATCAAAAGCCCCATCATGATACTCATTAGCACGATTGCTAATGGCATCGACACTGCCCCAGTTTGAGGGAGTGTCCGCCGCGTGCTCGTGTTTGGCAAGCTTTGGCGTGTTGAAGTTGAAGTATCCGTCACCTTAGTTTTTTCAGGGGTGGTATCAACCACAACCGTCTGCTGGTTTTTGGCAGGCGTCCCATTATTGGCAACATCACCACTGGTA
>CAKRHU010000417.1 GCA_934339215.1 uncultured Lacticaseibacillus sp. | reverse complement strand
TCCACCAACGTCACCGGTGTCACCAACTCGGCGGCAGCAGTTGGGGTCGCCGCGCGATGATCGGCGACAAAATCCACAATGGTCGTATCGGTTTCATGGCCAACTGACGACACCACCGGCATCGGCATTTCAAGCACAGCTTGTGCCACAGTTTCATCATTAAACGGCCACAAGTCTTCGATCGAGCCGCCACCACGGCCGATGATCACCGCATCATAATCGCCGTTTTCAGCGACGCGATGCAATTGCCGCACCAAGTCTTTAGCCGAGCCGTCGCCTTGCACCACAGCTGGGTACAACGTCAATTGCAAGCCGGGATAACGTCGAGCAACCGTCGTGCGAATATCTTGGATCACCGCGCCGCTGGGACTCGTGATCACCGCCACTTTAGTCGGAAACTGCCGCAAAAGGCGCTGATTTTGGGCAAAGGCTCCTGCTTTTTCCAGCTTGGCTTTAAGTTGCTCATAGGCTTGATAAAAGGCCCCAACGCCATCGGGTTCCATGTGTTCGATGACGATTTGGTATTGGCCACTAGCCGCATACATGGTCACGCGGCCAACCACTAACACTTTCATCCCAGATTCTGGCGTGAATTTCAGTTTACTGAAAGCAGACTTAAACATCACTGCAGAGATTTTGGCATGATCATCTTTTAAGGAAAAATACTGATGCCCGGGCCGCAAACGGAAATTCGATAATTCGCCAGTTAAATAAACCCGGCCCAAGTACGGATCTTGATCAAATTTACGTTGTAAATACGCTGATAGCGTGGTGACACTAAGATACTCATGCGTCGGCATGCACTCGCCTCTTTGCTAATTCGACTGTTTGTATCATTAAACTCGCGATGGTCATCGGGCCAACGCCACCTGGCACTGGGGTGATGGCACCGGCAATCGGTGCCACTTGAGCATAATCTACATCCCCGACTAACTTACCTTCAGCGTTGCGATCCATGCCCACATCGATCACAATGGCCCCAGGTTTGACCATGTCTGCCGTGATCATTTCTGCGCGACCAGTGGCCACCACCAACAAGTCAGCTTGCGCACAAACTTTGGCCAAGTCTTTAGTTTTAGAATGCGCGATAGTAACTGTCGCGGAGTGGTTCAACAACAGCGCAGCCATCGGGCGTCCGACAATGTTGGAACGCCCGACGATCACCGCATTCATGCCCGTGACATCGATATGGTAATGGTCCAAAAGCGTCATGATCCCATAAGGCGTCGAAGCCACCACTTGCGGCATGTTGGTCCAAAGCTTCCCAACATTCATCGGATGAAAGCCGTCAACGTCTTTATTCGGATCAATGGCTTCGATCACCTTTTGTTCGTCGATGCCTGCAGGTAACGGTAACTGCACTAAAATGCCATCGATGGTCGGATCTGCGTTCAATTCATCAATTTTTGCTAACAACTCAGTTTCTGTCGTGGTTTTTGGCATGCTGATCTGCAGTGAACGAATGCCCAATCCATCAGCACGGCGATGTTTATTACGCACATAAATGGCACTGGCTGGATCTTCACCCACTAAGATCACCGCCAAGCCCGGCGTGACGCCTTTGGCTTTTAATTCATCTACAGTTTGCTTTAATTGGATCATTAAGTCGTTGGCAGTTTGTTTGCCGTCAAGTACTGTCGTCACGATTGTGCCCTCCTAGGGTTTACCCATACGATTATTATTATACATTGTGATTGCATATTCAGTCCAACGCTTCTGCATCGAAACTCAGCGACTCGCCTCCTGAGCCGCCGAACGCCAGATTAAGTCGATCAATCATTTAAAATTCGCTTGGAGTGGTATTTGAATCGCACAAGCCTTCCGCTAATTGATCAACACCACTGCTCAAGTGCACTACTTTGATCAGCCAAATACCGAGATGGCAAAGCATCGCGGAGGTGAACTGGGCCATTGCCTGTGGCAGTGAAATCAAACATGACGCCACTTTTTGGTGGCATGTGCAGATT
>CAKRHU010000416.1 GCA_934339215.1 uncultured Lacticaseibacillus sp. | reverse complement strand
AGTTTCAAGCTTGCGGCCACCCCAAATTTTTTCATGAAATACAGGTGCTAGGAATAATGGTTCAGTCATTGTACCCTCCTGGAAAACATATATTCTTTACCGCTTTCATTTTACCACGTCTTGGAGATATTGCGCGACGATCTCATCTCTTCTGGCCAAAAAGTTGGCATTAACTTTTGGATGCACGCGGTTGGACAACACGATCAACGCCTGCTTAGTTTGCGGCTGAAGTAGCCAAAAGCCACCAGTATAGCCAGTATGATACAGCCAAGTACTACCGACTGCATCATGCCGCAAATCCCAACCCAGTGAGCGCCCACCAGCAAAATTTTGCGTCAGTTTGCCAAATTGACGCATCGGAAAAGCCGGCGCTATGCGTTGGCCAAACGCATATTGGGTAAAGCTGATCAAGTCTTGTAAAGTCGCAAATAGGCCAGCTGAGCCTGCGTGTTCCCCTAAAATTCGGGCTTTAGGATCATGCACGACGCCTTGCAACAAGTGGCCGTTGGCATAAGTTGTCGGCACCGTCATCGCCGGATCTGGGTGAAAACTTGCGCCACTGAGCTGCAAAGGCTCAAGCACCCGCGTTTGAATCAAGTGCTGAATTGAATCGCCACAAATATTTTCTAACGCCCAGCCAACCAACAACAAGTTAAAATCGCGATACAACACCGTTTTGGGACCGGTCGGCTTTAACGTGTCGATCAACGCTTGGCGCAAGGCTGGTGCAGCTAATTCATCGCGATGCGGAATATAGCTTTCTAACCCGCTGGTATGGGTCAATGCGGCGCGAAAGGTGGTCGCTGGCGTAAATTCTGGCAACCAGTCATGAATCGGCTGATCTACGCTGACTTTTCCTGCCCCTAACGCCTGCAAAAATACCGTCGTCGTGCCTAACACTTTGGTCAAACTGGCCAGGTCATAGGCCATGCCTGGCCGCAATAGTTTGCGTGTTGGTAACCACTGCGCATCCCCGATCACCTCAGTCCAAACTGCTTGGCCGGATAAGATTGCCGCTGATACGCCTGGTACCACCTGATCTGAAACTAACTCTTGGAGCATTTGTTTTGTTTGCATCGCTTCGCCACATCCAATCTGAGTTTCATTTTACCACGCGATTAAAATATTTGTGGAATGGCGCATCTAAGGCTGGTGTTGACGCGTTGACAACCTGACAAGCCCTTGGTAATTTCTTGTTGAGGTGTTGAAAATGCATACAGTCGCATTATTTGGCGGGCATAATCCCCATGGACTCACTGCGCGCTTGGCCCAACATTTATTGACCGTGATTCCAGGAACCAGTGAGTTCATCGACTTAAATACCCGCTTTTTGCATCCAGACCGGCCCGATGAAGCCAACCCTAATTTAGATGCCTTAGAAGCCAAACTGGCGCATGCCGATGTGTGGGTGCTGATCAGCCCAACTTATTACGGCAGTGTGGCAGGGCCGTTGAAGCAGGCCTTGGATTGTTTGCGCCCTCGGATCATTCGCATGACGCAAAAAGGGGATTCCTTACCAGGAAAATATCGCGGAAAAGTGTATCTCACGGTGTCCAGTTGTTTTGCCAACGGCTGGGATAATACTTTTACCCATCAAACGGATGCCTGTTTGACCACCTTAGATAAAGCAATGAGCACGGCGGGCTTGCGCAAAGCCGGAGAATTGGTGTTGCCTCACACTTGGGGCATGAGCGAACTGCCACCAGCCAAACTCAAAGCTGCCGAGCAACTTGCCGCCAAGCTGCCAAGTCGCGTGCGAAAGGATGATGAAACCATGAAACGCTATGGCTTATTATTTGTGATGGTGGCAGTGATGGCGTTGATCACCATGAGTTTACAATTATTGCTCCCGCTATCAGGATTTTGGTGGCGCTACATCAGTTTTGTGATCATCTTTTTTGGCTTGTTGGCTGGGATCTTGCACTATGCGACGTTTATGCGGCACAAACATCGCTGATTCAGCGCTTTTT
>CAKRHU010000415.1 GCA_934339215.1 uncultured Lacticaseibacillus sp. | reverse complement strand
AGCCGATGAAATGGGCTATACCGCCGCCGATTTGAAACACTTGTCTGGAAAATATGGCGAAGTGGATTGGGCGTTGACCCGCCCAGAACGGATAGATTTTTTCCCAGGCGTCCGAGTGATCAAGTCGGTCACGCGCAAAATGCAAATTGAACAGGCACAGCGCGAAATCGAAACCCGCCATTTGGTATAAAACTTTAACAGGCACGTTCATCTCTTGTTGTGAAGAGGGAGCGTGCTTTTTAATTTCACCATCCCCGCCGAGCAAGAAAAAGTCTGAGTCACTGCGCATCGGACTATTCACGACTCAGGCACGGGTGGCATGTCGCCTTTTTCCAAGCGTGACCCATGCCCAACCATCCGCCAAGTGGTGCTTAGTATGCATTGACGGTTGTCACCAGTTGAGAGAGAATAGATTGATAAGTTTTTTTATAAAAATTCAGGATTTTGACTGGAATTATTTGATTTCGGATCGTGAGTACCACAGATCTAAAACCATTTTGTGGAGAAATAGAGGAAATTAATTGCAATCTTTATGGGTAGAAAGTGCCTCGTATTTGATGCGCATCATCTTGGTAACGTTCTTCAGCGTCGGTTATACGCTGTATTATGAACGTTTCTACCATAATAACGTGTTACCAGGCGGACATCGTGCAAGCCGAGTCGGGCTGTTTTTCGTGCCGTTGATTTTTGTGATGATTTTACACTTTGGTGGTCTTTATGTGATGCGCGGCTCAGCCGGGGTGTTTTACCACGATCCTGCGTTGTACTTATTGATCACGCCGTTTTTCTATCCTGCATTTTCAAAGCTTGAAGTCGGCGGCCAAGTCTTCGTGTTGACTTGGTTTTGGTGTGCGACGCATCCAAGCAACGTCTGGCAACCGCTTGTGGTGATCGGGTATCTGATACTGATCGGTTTGATCACGATCATCAAGCGTCATGGGCGGTGGCTGGTGATCAACTGGGGCGCTGGCGTGTTGATGGCAACTGCAGTGGCCATCATTTTTTGGGTGACAGTGCCAAACGACCCACGCTTGCCGGTGACGGTAACGATGCGGATCTGGTTTGTTGTGGTATACGCATTAATGTGTACCATGGTGTTAGGCATCTGGGCGCGCCAAATGCGTGAAGCTGAAGCCAAAGCAAAGTTTGACCAAGTCGCAAATTATGAAGTGGATGGCGGTACAGCTACTTTCATGCATCAAGCCCAAGAGCTGACCACTTTATTTGAGCAAGCGACCACAACTGGTGCAGATTTGACTTTAGCAAGCCTTGACGTGGATAAATTCAAACAAGTCAACGCACATTATGGTCACTTAGCCGGGAACACCGTTTTACTTGGCATTACTGAAACGATTAATCAAGTGTTATTGCATACGGTCACACCAGCTTGGTTATTGCGGACCAATGGCGAAGAATTCACGATAGTTTTCCCCAAAACGTCGATCCAAGCTGCCTTGCCGGTGATTCAACAAGTCAGAGAAGCAATTCAAACTTCTGAATATACCTATCACGATCGCGGTTTGGCTGTGACCGCTTCAATTGGTGTCACAAACCTATTGCCAACGGATACTAGCGTCGATGATTTGTATGCTCGCGCCGATGATGCCATGTACTTAAGTAAACATCATGGCCGCAATTGTGTTTCCACGGATGAACAAGTGATCAATGCGCCTACAGAAGCCAAAGATTACAGCCAGTATCGCTATTTCGTTCAAGGGGTGTATGATATTTCCCAGTCTGATCCTAACAGAATTTATTCGGAATTGTTGCTGAGAAAATATGATGAAGACCTCAAACGGTTTGTGCGACCAGATGATTTTGAACTGCCCGCCAATGAAATGATCCGCTTGATCCAACAATTGATGACAGTGACGCCAATTCATAATTTCAACCTCAACTTGACCGCGAGTCAGTACCAAGATGCCCACACAGCGGAGGCCTTGCAAGCTTTCGCCAACCAGCTAGATGGCCCAGATC
>CAKRHU010000414.1 GCA_934339215.1 uncultured Lacticaseibacillus sp. | reverse complement strand
GCGGCATTGGTTTTAAACATGGTCGCCATCAAAATCACCAAACTTAAAATCATCAACATCACCAGCATCGAGCCGCCAGTGGTCAATAAGTAATCGCGCCAAATCGGCATCGCATTTGCAGTTTGGGTCCAATCAAATTTCGGCTTGATGATGAAGGTCAAAATGCCGGTCATCGCGCTAGCCACAAATTGCAAACCGATCATTTGCATCAATAACACAATGAGCTTGCTGACAAAGACTTGGCTACGGTAGTACTTGCGATACAGTAATTGTTTGATCGTCCCATATTGAAATTCCATGGCGATCATCGAGGCGGCACTGGCGATCATGATGAAATCAACCAACATACCGCCGACGTAATTGTTCATCACCAGCATCGACGTGCCGAAAAATTTAGGGTAACGCCAAGACAGCACCGCAAAGCCGATTTGTACCACAACCATGAAGGCCAACGCCAGCCAGGTGCCTTTTTTATGGTTGAGCTTGTACAGCTCTTGTTTGATCAAAGTCCCCATCTCAGTGCATCTCCTGTTCAACCATGTCTAAGAAGGATGCTTCCAAGTCATGTTGGGCTTTGGTCACATCTTGCACCGCGATGCCAGCGTGCACTAACGCGATCAATGCGGCATTAAGCGTGGTGCGGTCGGTTTGGGTGACCTGCAGTTTGCGATCTACCAACTTTACCGGCACATGGGCGGCTTGCAAAGCAGCGAAGGCTTCGCGATCATTGACCGTTTGTAACACATAAATGGTCCCGCCAGCTTCAGCCAATGCTTGCATCGTGCTTTGTTGAATAATGTGACCGTGATTTAAGATCAACACATCATCGGCGACTTTCTCAAGCTCTGACAAAATGTGACTGGAGATCAAAAAGCTAGTCCCGGATTTGGCTTGCGCGCGAATAATATCGCGTAAGTCTTTGACCGCTTGAGGATCGAGTCCATTCATCGGCTCATCTAAAATCACCAATTGTGGGCGATCCACTAAAGCTTGGGCGATGCCGAGCTTTTGCTTCATGCCCAGTGAATAAGACTTAGCGGGTTTGTCGATATAGCCACCCATGCCCATTTCTTGAACAATGGCATCGACATGTTGCTTGCGTTGTTTCTTTGCGGAAAATAATTCCAGATGTTGTCGCCCAGTTAAAAATGGATAAATGCCAGGATATTCGATCAACGCCCCAACATGGCGCAGCGCCTGATGTTTGGTGATGCTGACAGGTTGATCAGCGATTTGGATCTGGCCGCCATTGGTTGGAATCAAGCCTAAAATGGCCTTCATGATCGTACTTTTCCCTGCCCCATTAGGTCCCACTAAGCCCACGACGCGTCCTGAGGCCACCGTAAAGTCGACGCCATGTAAAACTTTTTTCTTGCCGAAAGTTTTGTTGAGCCCTGAAACTTTCAATAAAGCTTCCATAATTCTCCTCCGATCTGAACATGCCTAATATACCATGAAATCAAAGGCTTTCCTCATGCTTGAGGCTGAAGTTATCACAAAATTTATGCCGGTCGTGGTACAATGACAACGTTTACTAAACTTTTTCGAGGTGAGCGTCATGTATGAAGCAGATTCACAGCGTTATGATCAGATGCAATATCGGCCAGTAGGCAACAGCGGTTTGCATTTACCGGCGATCAGCTTAGGACTTTGGCACAATTTCGGTAGTGTTGACCCTTTAAGCAACCAAAAAGCTTTGCTCGAATACGCTTTTGATCACGGGATCACGCATTTTGACTTGGCGAATAATTACGGTCCCGTGCCAGGCAGTGCCGAAAGCAATTTTGGTCGCCTGTTTCATGAAGAATTCGCCGCTTATCGCGATGAAATGATCATTTCCACCAAAGCTGGCTACTTGATGTGGCCTGGACCTTATGGCGAATGGGGTTCACGCAAACACATTATCGCGTCATTGGATCAAAGCCTGAACCGACTAGGCCTTGATTATGTCGATATTTTCTACCATCATCGCCCAGA
>CAKRHU010000413.1 GCA_934339215.1 uncultured Lacticaseibacillus sp. | reverse complement strand
ATGGCGGACTCTTGGACGGCATATTTGGCTAGGTAAAGACTAGACCAAATATTGGCGCCGACGCCTTCAGCGGATGCATTTTTGCATCGTTGAAGGTTGTCGGCGCTTTTTTGTCGCTAAAAATATTGGAGGAATTATGATGACTCATTTCAAAACAGCTGCGTTCACGCTTGCAACCATTGCCTTAAGTTTCGTGCTTGCAGCGTGCGGTAGCAACAACAAAGCCAGTCAGTCGCAAACAGCGACGAAACAAGAGCTGAGCTTAAGTGCCACGGCGCCGCTGTCGACCATCGATTTGGCTCAGGCCACCGGTTATGGCCAAACTGGGAACGTGTATGAAAGCTTCTGGCGCTTAGGCAAAAACGGGAAACCGATCGCTGGGCTGGCCAGCAAAGCTGCTAAATCCAGTGACGGATTAACTTGGACCATCTCTATTCGCAAAGATGCCAAGTGGAGTGATGGTTCAGCCATCACCGCCAAAGATTTCGTTTACTCTTGGCAACGCACCATCGATCCGAAAACCAAGTCACCTTATAGCTACTTGTTCTCCGGCATCAAAAACGCAGACGCCATCAACAAAGGCAACGCTAAGCCTGACACATTAGGGATCAAGGCGCTGGACACGCACACTGTCCAAATCACGTTAGACAAGCCGATCGCATATTTTAAAGTCTTGATGGCTTATCCGCTGTTTGCCCCACAAAGTGAAAAAACCGTCACCAAATATGGCAACAAGTACGCCACGACCAGCAGCAAAATGCTTTACTCTGGGCCGTTTGTCATCACCGGCTGGAACGGGACTGGCAACACGTGGTCCTTTAAGAAGAACCCTTACTACTGGGATAAGCAAGTCGTCAAACTCCAAAAAGTCAACTTCCAAGTGGTGGAAGACACCAGCACTGGCGTCAACTTATTCAACACAAACAAGCTTGATTTAACGCCACTGGCCGTCAACCAAGTGCCAAAATATGAAAAAGATAGCACCTTCCGCTCCTACGCTTATTCTTATATCGCCTATATGCAATATAACTTCAACGCTAAAGATACCACGGTGAAGGCGGCCATGAACAACCAGGATATTCGCTTAGCCTTTTCTCAAGCACTGGATCGCAAAGCGTTGACGAAGAAAGCTTTGGGCAACGGTTCACAGATCCCAACTGGGTTTGTGCCGAATGATTTGGCTAGTGACCCAACCACAGGCAAAGATTTTGCCCAGCAACAAACCGTCGCCAACACCATCAACTATTCGACGAAATCTGCTAAAGCTCACTGGACCAAAGGCCTTAAAGCCATCGGGAAATCCAAGCTGACCTTGACCTTGCTTTATTCCAATGACGATGCCACCAGCAAAACCACGGCTGAATATATCGGCGGCCAATTGCCTAAGGAATTATCAGGCTTGACCATCAATTTGAAAGCTTTACCGAGTCAAATGGCGAAGCAAAAAGAAACCGATGGCGACTTTGATATCGCGTTATCCGGTTGGGGCGCGGACTTCAATGATCCCATCAGCTTCTTGCAGATCCCTGAATCAAACACCGCTTATAACTACGGGAAATATTCCAACGCGCAATACGATGCGTTGATCAAGAAAGCCTCAACGACGGATGCCAACGATTCTGCTAAGCGCTGGGATGACCTTGTGCAAGCCGCGAAGTTATTCAACCAAGCCCAAGGTGTGACCCCATTGTTCCAACAAGTCACGGCCTACTTGCAAAAAGGTGATGTTAAAGGCTTGACCCATAACACTGCTGGGACGCAGTGGGGGTACAAGTACGCATATATTAAATAATCCCGAAACAATGAAGCGAGGTCGTGAACAGCTATTTAATGGCATTCACGACCTCGCTTTTTAGTTTGACCGATATTAGGGTGTTAGGGAGGTTTTTGATTAGGAAATTGATCTGGATAGCTTAAAAAGCATCAAAACCAGAAGCGAATTTTCTAGTCTCGATGCTTTTACAGTGGCTTTATCGCAGTGCTATCTTTTTG
>CAKRHU010000412.1 GCA_934339215.1 uncultured Lacticaseibacillus sp. | reverse complement strand
GGGTTGAAAATGGCAGTGAGTTTGAAATCGTCGTGTGCTTTGAGCATGTTGACGACTTTTTGACCCATGGCACCGGGAAAGCCGGCAACTAAAACGTTGATCATGAATTAAACCTCCTGTAAGTTCGCGACGCCAAGACGTGCGGCGAGTTGCGTTTCTTGTTCGTTAGTTAATGGCAACAGTGGTAAGCGTGGGACGCCAACGACAAAGCCTGTCGCATTCAATGCGGCTTTGGTTGGCGCTGGGGATGGCCAAGCGAATAAGGCACTCATCTTTGGCAATAAGTCGCGTTGCAAGGTGCCGACGGTTTGGAGATCACCAGTTTGCAAGGCGTTTAAAGCTTGTGCCATTTCCTTACAATACAAGTGGCTGGCCACTGAGATGACCCCGGCCCCGCCAAGGGTTTGCACGTCGATAAACTGGGCATCTTCACCCGTCCACACATTGAAATTATCTGGGGTGGCGTCAACGATAGCCGAGAAGCTGTTCAAATCGCCGCATTGTTTGATGCCTTGGATGTTTGGATGTTCCGCAAGCTTGGCAACTGTTTCAACTTGCATGTTCACACCGGTGCGCCCAGGAATATTATAGATCACCACTGGCTTGGTTGCCGCATCTGCGACGGCTGTAAAGTGAGCGATCATGCCATCTTGGTTTGGCTTGTTGTAATAAGGCACGACCACCAGCAAACCATCGACATTTTTAATAGAAGAAACTTGTTCGGCTAGTTCAACGGAAGCCTTGGTATTGTTGGAGCCGACGTTGGCGATCACAGCCGCGCGGTCGCCGACGATTGCTGCAAAACGCGTAAACAGTTCGGCTTTTTCTGATGGGGTCAACGTTGGGCCTTCACCAGTCGTGCCCCCGATCACAAAACCATCAGAGCCTTGTTGGATCAAGTGGTTGGTCAAACTTTCCAAAACCGTGTAATCGATGTCGTCATTTTCGTTAAACGGTGTGACGATCGCCGTGATCAAATGGGCTTTTAACATTGTTTGCCTTCTTTCACTCACTCATGCGATGGACCAAAAAGCCACAAATCGCGTTGACACCAGGGACTAAGGCTGATTCATCAGGATTGAGCTCAGCGGAGTGCAGTTCGTGTGAATCATTGACGCCTAGCCAAAACATGGTGCCAGGAATTTTATTTAATAAGTAGCCGAAATCTTCACCCGTCATCACGCCAGGCGTTTCGATGAAGTTCACGTCAGATTGGCTTTGCATATAAGCCATGAAGTCGCGGGTCAACTCGGGATTGTTTTCAACGGGGTAGTAGCCGCCTTGGTTGAGTTCGATGTTGACCTCACAATCAAAGCTTTCGGCCACGCCTTGGGCCACTTGTTTCAAACGCCCTTGTAAATAGCTGATCGCTTTTTGCGTAAAGCCGCGCAAGGTGCCTTCGATGCGGGCATGGTCGGCGATGACGTTACGGATCGTACCAGCTTGCAATTTGCCTAAGGTGATCACCGCAGAATCAGTTGGGGCAATGTTGCGCGAGACGATGGTTTGCACTTGGGTAATGAAATATGCTGCTACCACGACTGCGTCATTCGCATTCTGCGGGAAGGCGGCGTGACCACCGTGCCCGATGATATCGACGTTGATTTCTGTGGTTCCAGCAAATAAGGTGCCAGGATTCGTCCCAATCGCGCCAGCTGGAAGATCTGGACGATCATGTAAGCCGTAGAATTCATCGACGCGCCAATCGCCTTTAAAGACGCCGAGGTCATAAGCTCGTTTGCCGCCATATTCTGCTTCTTCAGCTGGTTGGAAGAAGAAAATCAAATTATCTTTGGGCTGATTTTCAGCAAAATGACTCAACACGCCAAGTGCCACCGTCATATGCATATCATGTCCGCAGGCATGTGCGACGCCTGGATGTTTGGAACTGAAAGGCAAGCCAGTGTTTTCTGTGACTGGCAGTGCATCGATATCTGCGCGATAGCCGATGGTGCGTTTAGGATCAGTACCAGAAACTTTCACTAACAAAGCAGTCGGTAGT
>CAKRHU010000411.1 GCA_934339215.1 uncultured Lacticaseibacillus sp. | reverse complement strand
TGAACAAGCTTTTGCCCAGTTATCCCCACGCATTCAAAAGGAGGTTTCGATCAATGGCCGTTAATCGTCATCGAGCGCAAGCACCTGCCTGGTTTGAAGCAGCAGACTTTGGGATTTTCATTCATTGGGGGCTATACAGTGTGCCTGCTTTTGCGCCGCCGACCAGGCGGGAATATCACATCATGTATACCCAGTTCAAGCATCAACCCTATGCGGAATGGTATGCCAACAGTATGCTGTTTCCCAATACCGAGACGGCAACTTATCATCACACGCATTTCGGCAACGCGCCGTATTCAGATTTTGCCAAAACGTTTCGCGAACTGGCCCACCAAGTCGACGTTGAGGCTTGGGCGGATCGATTTGCAGCAGCGCATGCCAAATATGTGGTGGTGGTCACCAAACATCATGATGGGTTCGTGATGTATGATACCCAAGTGCCGCATCCTTACCGGTCGGATTACCACTTAGACTTTGATTTTGTGGGGCAACTCGCCAAGGCCGTGCGCGCACGCGGAATGCGCTTTGGGGTTTATTACTCCAGCTTGCTAGATTGGTCGTTTAAACATGAACGGATTCAATCGGCGGCGACTTTTGTCTTGAACAGTGACCACTCAAAAACCTATTTGGATTATGTTTGGGCACAGTGGCATGAGTTGATCGCTCGCTATCATCCGGATATTTTGTGGAGTGATATCGGCTATCCTGAAGATGCGCGACTGCCGCAATTATTTGCTGATTTTTATGCGGATAATCCTGAAGGTATGGTCAATGATCGTTGGGGCGATTATCCCAGCTGGTTGCGCCATAAGCCGCTGTATCCCTTAGTGAATCTGGCAGGTGCTTATCTCAATTGGCAACAACAGCATCACCATCAATTAGCAGCTGCCCCTTATTACGATTACCGCACGCTAGAGTATCAAACTGAGTGGACTGGCTTTCCGGCTTATTATGAAATGACGCGGGGGATGGATCGCTCGTTTGGCTACAATCAAGCTGCTGACCCAAAAGATTTTATTTCCGCTCAGGAAGTCCGCAACTTAGTCCAAGGGGCAAGCGCACAACGTGGGCGCTTGCTGCTCAATGTTGGCCCGATGGCAAATGGAAAATTGCCAGCGCCTCAGGAAAAAGTATTATCGGATCTCGCGCAACAGCGATGGTGAGCATCCCACATGGGTATTTTTCTAACTTACTGTTGACAAGTGAATCTGTAAGAGGTTACAATACGCTTGTAATTAAATAAACTGGTTCGTCTTCAGGGGCAGGGTGAAATTCCCGACCGGCGGTAAAAGTCCGCGACCCGCATCTTGTGTGCGGTTGAGTAAGGTGTGATTCCTTGACCGATAGTTAAAGTCTAGATAAAAGAAGATGGGGCTTATTGAATCCAAACATTCAAATAAGGCCTGTTTGCCCTTGGGTAAACAGGCCTTTTTAGGCTCTTCTGAAGCGACCAACATGGAGGAATGTTCTATGTCTGGTTCTAAGGTGCACCGTTTAGTCGGGATCGCATTGTTGTCTGCTGTGGGTTTTATTTTGCAAATGTTTCTTGAGTTTTCGATTTTGCCGATGTTTCCATTTTTGAAACTCGACTTATCAGATCTCACAGTACTGCTCGGCGGGCTGTTGTACGGGCCGGTCGGCGGGATCGCGGTTGCGTTTGTGCGTTCGCTGTTACACTTTTTGATGACTGGTGCTGGGATCGTCAACTTAGTCGGCGACTTGGCCAGCTTCATTGCCAGTGTCGGCTTCATGTATCCGGTGGTGATGTTGATGAAATCCAAGAACTCACTCGGGCGCCAAGTTGCCGGTTTGGCCGGAGGCACGATTTCGTTGACGGTGATCATGAGTATTTTAAATCTCGTGGCCATTATGCCGATGTACTTAGCGGTGATGAATTTCCAATTAGGAATGTCCACCACCAAATACGTGCTGATCGGCGTGGTACCATTCAACTTGATCAAAGGCGTGGTGGTGTCCGTCGTCTTCTTCGCCTTAGCTAAAGC
>CAKRHU010000410.1 GCA_934339215.1 uncultured Lacticaseibacillus sp. | reverse complement strand
CCGCCCAGATAGCACAACTCAGCCCTGAATTACTACCACGTCATGTTGCGCTAGACTTTGTGAAGGCTGCCACGAGATGTTGCCACCTCTGCCAAACTTGTTACCACCATTTGTCAAGAATGTTGCCACCTTGTGCCAGTTAGGTTGCCACTAGAGATACCCACGACTTCTGTTGGTCAGTGTGCAGCGCGGTCATATAAATTTCTTCGTCTTCTAGGAGCCGGTTGATCAGATTTACACCAATTTTCACGAGTCCGTTCATTGGAAATCTGCTCATTGTTTGGCCAGATTGTGGTGTCCAGTAAGTCGTGTTCAAGCCCAATGAACTGATTCCGGTTCATCTTCAGTCACATTTAGTACCCGGCGATGCGACGTTCAACTTTTTGGATAATTATGTTGGTCTCCGATTCCGTAACATTCGCGCATCGAATTGTTGCCCTCGATTTCGATACTATAGGCTTTATGCACGATTCAATCCAGAACAGGTTCCGCAATCTAGGATTGAACCAACCAAGTTCTCAAGCCACGCCCTGGGCCTAAATTGTGAACAAAAAGTCGTCGCTCGCAGGCCAGCCCGAGATTCCATTAGCTCAGAATGAAGGTCGCGTGTTCTGCTGAAACACTGGTCAGTAGGCACTCATCGATGATCAAGAGATTATACTTGCCGTATTCCACCGGTATCAGTACATGGTTACATACCGCGCGCTCACGGTATATCGGAGGTTCTTTGGTTTATGAATGGTAATATGCTTGGCAGAAGGTGGTAACTTGGGTGGCACTCGGTGGCAACATCTATGGCAGAGGTGGCAACATCCGTTGGCCGCCTTCACTAACCCCGCAATTTTTGCTCACGCCATTGAATTTACAATCGGTGGTCGATCAAACGCGAGTCGCCTATCGGGCTAAAAATCACAATTCTCGTAAGCTCGCCCGCATGGAAACCCGATATCTAGACTTTGCCGATGGTTTAGTGAATTATTTCGAAAGTTTTTTGACGACACCAGATACACCTTTTGCTCAGATTCAACATGAGAGTATCGCCATGCAGACGACGCCGTTAGATGATGCACAAATCAGCCAAGTCGCGGCATTTGTCCGCAATCGCTTGCAGGTGCAGTACGACCGAGATCTCATGTCGCTTCTGGAACTTGCCGGCGTTTATATCACTGAGAAGTCGCTGGGGGCAGATATCGATGCTTATTCAACGCAGACTGCAGACGGCCGACCATGGATCGTGATGGCGACTGAGAAAAAGTCGGCAGTGCGGCGAAATTTCGATTTGGCTCATGAGTTAGGTCACTTGGTGTTGCATACGCAAGTTGATTTTGAAGCTTTGAGTTCCGCTGATTATCACATGATCGAGAAACAGGCCCATCAGTTCGCTGCTGACTTCTTGTTGCCTGAAGCTGATTTCCGACATGACTATGCATTGATCAACCGGCATTCAAATCCTGACAGTTACATTGCCTTAAAGCAAAAGTATCATGTATCGATTGTGGCCATGGCGATGCGCGCTTATTCACTGGGGATGATGTCGTACCAAGAATACCGCTATTTCTTCGGGTGACTAAACAAACTCGGTTACAAAAATCAAGAACCGCTCGATGATCAGCTCGTGCCGGTGCGTCCCGGTCGGATCAAAGCGTTGATCGAACTGTTGTTTGACCATGATGTGTTAGCCGTGGCAGACTTGACGCAACAGTGGCATATTTTACCCGCGTTTGTGGTGAGATTGTTTGCTTTGGATGCTGATTTCTTTGACCGCTATACCGCAAAAAAACCAATATTTTATACTGGCGATAATGTGATTGCGATGCGTCTACAAGCATGATTTGAACCGATCTATGTAAGGACCTACCGATGAGTTGTTGTCGGTAGGTCTTTGTTTGCGACAGTTTATTTTATTTCTGGGCTTTTGCCATTTTCTGCTCCCACTCAGCCCACTTGTCTTTTACGGACCCTTCGTCCAGCCGGATCACAGTGAGTGGGCCATCATCCGGCTCGTCTAG
>CAKRHU010000409.1 GCA_934339215.1 uncultured Lacticaseibacillus sp. | reverse complement strand
TGATCACCGTGCCATCGACGCTTGGGGTCGACTATAACGCCCACATCCTCAAGGTGATTATGGAAGATGTTGCGCCAGGTCTTGGCTGGAAATAATTACCCGCAAAAAGACGATGCTTACGCCGCTAACTGCAGTGACGTGACATCGCCTTTTTTGCATGGCTTCGAAATTTGCGTTAAACTATCACCTATACCAATTTTTAGACCCTTAGACTACAGGAGGATTTTTTGGAA
Source organism: uncultured Lacticaseibacillus sp. (assembly GCA_934339215.1). GTDB lineage: Bacteria > Bacillota > Bacilli > Lactobacillales > Lactobacillaceae > Lacticaseibacillus. The sequence continues at coordinate 1,780 of CAKRHU010000409.1, read as the reverse complement.
GAATAGAATAGACCATACAAACGGTTTTATAAGCACGCACCGCTTTCATGGGTGCATCTCAAAATTTATTTAGCGATCATCTTCGGGCAATTTGTTTGCGGTTATGCGATTCAAATTTCTGGGACGGCGATCACTACGGCACAAAAAGTGATGCCGATTTCCGACTTTTGGATCGGGTTGATCGGGGCTGGGACCTTGATCGGACTGGCTGGCAGTTTATTCGTCGGCAAACTCTCGGATCGCATTGGGCGCAGGCGGCTGTTATTAGTCAATATGTATATTTTAGTGGCAGTATCCTTGTTACAATTATTGACGAGTAATTTAGTGTTGACCTTCATGCTCAGAGTAGTCGTCGGCTTAATGGTGGCGGTGGATTATACTGCCGGCAACACGCTATTGATCGAATGGCTCCCGTCAAAAGTGGCTGGCCGCGTGCAAAGTCGCTTGGTGATTTATTGGACCATCGGCTTTATCGCCGCCAGTGTGATCGGGCCACTTTTCACCAATTGGCAAGTGATGATGGCATCTCCCGCCATTTTTGCGTTGATCACCGCGATTTTTCGCTCCGTGGTGAAACTGCCGACGTCGCCGAGCTGGCTGGTCAACCAAGGCAAGCCCAAAGCCGCCCAACATGTGATCAATAAAAATCTCGGGCACAAGTGGGGCTTATCCAAACAGCAACAAGTTGATGCCCAAACGCCGAATGAATCGTTTCAATGGACTGTGGTTTTCTCCAAAAAATACTTACGTCAAACCGCGGTGGGTGGCGTGTTCTATGCGTCACAATCGTTCACTTTTTTCGGGATCAGTATTTTTTTGCCGATTTTAGTCAAAGGCATGGGCATCGGGGATGCGTCAACCGTGAATTATTTATATAACGGTGCGATGATGGTTGGGATCTTGCTTGGCATTGTGGTGTTTAATCACGTATCCCGCTGACAATTTCTGGTCGCTGATTTCGGGCTGGCAGGCATCGCATTGTTACTGTTAGCTTTTGGTAAAAGTTTGCCAGCCGTCATTTCCTTAACCTTATTCGGCGTGTTTGCGGTAATTTTATCGGCAGGGTTAGTTGCGGATTATCCTTACACCAGCGAATTATTTGATTCGGCTGTGCGCGGGACTGGTGTGGGGATGGTGGTCACCTTTAGTCGCATCGGGGCGGCGGCCGGGACGTTCTTGTTGCCGATCATCACCAACGCCTTCCACGTGCAAACGGCGATGGGCATTTGCGGTGTGATCTTGGTGTTTGCCGCCAGCTTTTGTTTCGGGTTGGCACCGGAAACCTCACCGAAAATTTTGCATGACCGACAGCTTCAAAAAGTATAAAAAAATACCGACCCAGTTCGATCGGTATGAAAAAGGCATCCGCCACTTGTAGGAGCAGCTACAAGCAGCGAATGCCTTTTTGATTTAAAAATTACCCGCGCACGAGCGCATCAAAAGCACTTAGCGCAGCAGTGGCGCCACTGCCCATGGCGATCACGATTTGTTTGTAAGCAGAATCGGTGCAATCGCCGGCAGCGAAGACATTCTTCATGTTGGTAGCGCCGAACTTATCCACGACGATTTCGCCATGATCAGAAAGTTTCAACGTATCCCCAAGCCATTCGGTATTTGGCACTAGTCCGATTTGCACAAACACGCCATCGACAGGCAAAGTGGAAGCAGATCCAGTAGCGCGATCCGTATAGGTCAAAGCGTTCACGCGCCCATCGCCGATGACTTCGGTGGTTTGCGCATTAGCGATCAAGTCGACATTGTTCAAGCTGCGGGCTTTAGC
>CAKRHU010000408.1 GCA_934339215.1 uncultured Lacticaseibacillus sp. | reverse complement strand
TCAGTTTCAAAAACTTTCATAAGATTTTCAGAAAAATTAGTGCTAACATTATTAATGGATTAATTATAAGAAAGGAAGCGACAATTTCTTGGATAAACCTTTAGACGTCAACGGCAAGCCGTATCACCGCGGTTTGCTGGTGGCGACCTTGTTGATCGGGACTTTTACCACGTTTATCACCCAAACCATTTTAACCACGGCCTTCCCTACCTTAATGACCAGTTTTCATATTTCAGCCAGCTCTGTGCAATGGCTGACCACGGGTTTCATGTTGGTGATGGGGATCATGATCCCAGTTTCAGCTTGGCTATTAAATAAATTCAATGTGAAGCATTTATATCTCACGGCGATGAGTATTTTCTTTGTCGGGACATTGCTTTCACGTTTTGCTTGGAGCTTCCCAGCATTGCTCGCAGGCCGCTTGATTCAAGCCATCGGCGTCGGCATGAGTGCGCCAACGTTTCAAAATGTGATGTACTCGATTTTCCCGCCAGCTAAACGCGGTTCTGCCATGGGTTTAGCTGGGATCGTCATCGGCTTAGCGCCTGCGATCGGGCCAACGCTTTCTGGTTATGTGTTGTTGAACCACTCATGGCGCGCGTTGTTTACGATGCTGCTACCGATCGTGGCAATCGTGATCATTTTAGCCAGCTATTCGATGCATAAAGTGTTGGAAACCTCCAATCCGAAAATCGATAGCATATCCGTTGTGGAATCCACGATTGGCTTTGGTTCCCTGCTGTATGGCTTTTCTGCAGTCGGCACCAAAGGCTGGGGCAGTCCAGTGGTCATCGGCTTCTTGTTAGTCGGGGTCTTGGTAGTTGCCGCCTTTGCCCATCGCCAATTGCATATGGATAAACCGCTTTTGGAATTGCGAGTCTTCACGTCTAAAACCTTCACGCTGTCAGTGATCTTAACTGCCGTGGCCTTCATGTCGATGGTTGGCGTGGAAATGGTTTTGCCAATGTACATTCAAACCATTCGTGGACAATCGGCCTTCCATTCTGGGCAGATCTTATTGCCAGGCGCCATTATGATGGGGATCATGAGTCCGATCACTGGGCGCATTTTCGACCGGATCGGGGCTAAGCGCTTGGCGACGACTGGCTTATTCCTGCTTTTATGTGGCACGATGCCCTTGATCACCTTGACGGCCGATTCACCGATTTTGTTCGTGACGGTGTTATACACGGTGCGGATGTTTGGAATCACCATGGTCACCATGCCTGTCACCACGGCTGGGATGAATGCCTTGCCTGCTGACTTGATCGCGCATGGTACTGCGGTGAATAACACGATTCGCCAAATCGCCGCTTCTATCGGGACGGCGATCATGGTTTCTGTGTTAGCGTCTGTCACTGCAGGACATACGCCAGCGGCTGCTTTAAAAACGGCATCCCCAGTGTTATTTGCGCGGCAAATGCAAGCCGCCACCGTGGCTGGTTATCGCGCCGCCTTCGTTGTTTCCTTGATCCTTTGCGTCTGCGGCTTCCTCTTGTCGTTACGCTTGGAAAATGATCCCATCGACCAAGGAGGTGCGCACGCATGATTTTAATTTTATTCGTGTTAGCCGCTTTGGGCTTTTTCTATCATCGGGTGTTAGACCATCATGGTCGCCCACGAACGATCGGGAGTTGGGCCACCGGGTTGGTGATCGTGATTTCTGTTTGTGCGATCGCTGCTAACGACGCTTGGCACTTTGGAATGCATGAAACCACCAGCACCACAACGACTGCTTTAGTGGGTAAAACTGTCGTCAAGCATGAGCTTGGCACTAACGGAATAATGTCAGCTTACGGCTTTGCCACTGCCGCTGGTCAACAAAAAGCGGTGCCAGGTTTGACCACTTCAACGAAGCAGAACCGTAACGCCACTGATGCCAGTCTCGTGACGCGCACCACCCGCTTGAAATTCAATTCCAAGTTTGCTGAAGTGATGTACGCTGGCTCTGGCCTTGATGGCAAACTGATCGCCAAGCACATCACCTTAAAGGTGCCAAGCAGTTGGCAAGTCATCA
>CAKRHU010000407.1 GCA_934339215.1 uncultured Lacticaseibacillus sp. | reverse complement strand
GTCGAAGAAATCACCGAGCTCAAAGCCTTTAACGTCGCCGTCTAAAGCTTCAACGAGTTGCTTTTTGAAAGGTTCGTTGGCAAAGTATGCCAACGCTTCGTCATGGCTCAACGTCTTAGAAGCGATCGGGGCATTGGCTTTCACGATTTCAGCCATTTTGGCTTTGATGGCAGGCAATTGGTCAACGGTCAATTGACCATTATCTTTGTCAGTGTCGTAGAAGAAGCCGTCTTCTTGGGATTCGCCTTGGCCCAAGCGTACTTCTGGGAACAAGTCTTTGATGGCAGCGGCTAACACGAAAGTAGCGGTTTGGCGCAAAACTTCTAAGCCGTCTTCAGAATCTTTGGTGACGATTTCGAGTTCTGCATCTTCGTTCAACTCTGTATCTAAGTTAACAAGCTTGCCGTTGAGTTTCCCAGCAACAGCTTTTTTGCCGAGGCTGATGGCGATGGACTTGGCAAAATCTAAAACGCTGATGCCAGCAACGGCTTCGCGTACGGATTTATCTGGTAAGGTAATTGCAATTGACATATGGTTTTCCCCTTTGAATTATTCAGAAGTACAAAAAAGTCCCGGACATCATCACTGACATCCGGGACGATTACACTAATCGCGGTTCCACCCGACTTGAAAGCACGCAAAATGCTTTCCTCTTTGTGCGATAACCCAGCACGGGTCGAATGAACTACGAGAAGCGGTGCGGATCAGGTCGTGTGGCGTTTTCAGATGGGCGCCAGCTCTCTGTTTATGATCCTTGTAACTCCTGTCTTCGATACTTAGATTAAAACACATGGTTTCTTGTGTGACAAGCCCTAATTTGAAAAAAGTTTTGAAAACTTGTTGGGGTTAGCCGATGAAACCGCGTTGTCGCAGCAAGTCAGCACTGGTTTGATCCGTTGGGTGATAGCCTTGTTTCAACAAGTCATTGATGTAGATCTTGTTGTAAATGATCGCAAAAATGATCGAAATGATCGAAACCGAAATGCCCATAGTAAAGGTACCCGTCCCGATTTGCAAGATGGCAATAATTAAGGCCCACTTCCAGTCACCACGGAACAATGCTGGGAAGAACCCGAAGAAAAAGGTCGTCCAAGACCAGCCGATTTTAATATCTTTGACTTGGCGCGTTGAATCATTGGTTAAACTTGCATGCATAATATAACTCCTCCAAGAGTGATTGATTTTTGATTTAGCCATTGCGACGATCGACGCCACCGACCGATATTTCCGTCGCCAAAAATTGAATCCGTGCCATGATCCGAGACGCTTTCATCGCTTCATTGTCGCCGCGATCCGTCCCTGACAAGTAATTTTCTAATTGTGCCATCGTCTTGTTGCTTGAGAAAAGCGTCGGCATCTCTTCCTGCATCCGATACTGTAAAATAATGCCAAGTACTTCATCGCGGAACCATGGGCTTAGAGCCTCAGCACCGATATCATCTAACATTAAGACAGGCGCAGTCTTGATTGCATTGATTTTTGCCAACACAGAATTAGTTTGAATCGCATTTTTCATTTCAACGGCGTACGTTGGCACATGTAACAAAGTTGAACCAATCCCCTGTTCTGCCAATTCATTAGCAATAGCACCAAGCAAATAAGTCTTCCCTACCCCAAACGGTCCTGTAAGATATAGACCCTTATGAAAATCTTTTGGTTCTCGTCCGACGGCTGCAGTAAACCTAACCGCAGCCTGCAATGCGTCTGCTCGATCTCGATCATCATACATGGCAAGATAAGCGTGTTGGATGGCTTTGGGCATGTTAATGGCGTTGATCAACCGCTTTTGATCAGCGAGTTTATCTTCTGCCTGCTTTTCAGCAGTGGGTTCATAGGCTAAATCGATTTGACCATTTGACACCACCAGTTCTGGTTGATAACCAGGCGCAAAGCTTTGAATCCCTTTCAAGCGCTTGTCGCGTTCATTGACGAATTCATAGATCTTCGCGGCCCCTCGGCGTGTCGCATCTTCTGCTAGTTCGCCGTTATGCGCCCGCAAAAAAGCTTGAACTTCAGGATCTGC
>CAKRHU010000406.1 GCA_934339215.1 uncultured Lacticaseibacillus sp. | reverse complement strand
CGCAACTAGCGATCATTCAATGTCGCCTTGATTGTTTACTACGGTTAAAAGGCCGCCCGCTGGCTTTAAAAACTGGCGATATCGTCTTGATCCACAACCCAATGCCCGCTCAACTCGAAGCTTACGGCGCTAACCGGCCGCTACAAGTGCGCTTTTTTATTCTACCAGTGGCTAACACTGTCGGTATCGGCCCTAACGCGATGATCACCAGCTTTTTGCAAAGCACAGATACGGCGCATATCGTCTTCCGCCGCATCGCTCATGAATTGACTAACGGCTACTGTGAACAATTGGCGCGCTTGATGTTGATGCAACCACAAGATGGCTATTTACGCTATGAAGCCTCAATGGTTGCCAACTTACTGCTGACAGAATTATCCCGGGCGCGGTTGAACGCGATGATGATCATCGAATCTGACTTCCCAGAAGATAATTTGCGTGGTGCAGACAAAGCCCATCAAGTTGGCTTAATCCTCAACTACATTATGGCGCATATTGATTCTGTCACCTTGAAGTCGGCAGCAGAGTACTTCGGTTATGAACCGAACTACTTCTCTCGACTTTGCCACGACTTATTCAAGAAGCCTTTTTCAGCCGAGTTACGTTTCATTCGCATGAACCAAGCGAAGAAAATGCTCGCGATGACTGCCCAATCAGTGGCCGAAATCGGCTTTAGCTTAGGCTACAAGAATCCCGCTAACTTCGATCACACCTTTAAAAAACAATTCGACATCACCCCCAGCGCTTATCGCCGGCAAGCCCAACTGGCACAAACTGATACCGATGTCCGTTAATCCAAACGAGGCTCAGACAAATTGTCTGGGCCTCGTTTTATGCTCATGATATCCGGCATCGTAAGTGTGTTTTGAATCTTCCAGCTAGCGATATCAATCGCCTTGCGGCCCGAAAATCTGGAGGCTGCGAGGTTTTTCGCCACTGCGGTGAATTGGACAAGTTGCCGGTGCGGCCGGCTGCAGCTCTCGAACACAGACCGTTCGAGGAGCTTTCACTGCCACGGGCGATGGTCCAATTCACCTCCGTTCTACCAAACCATCGCAGCCCCCAAATTTTCTCCGTTGATATTGCTCGCTTCCACATTCAACCCGCTTACATGCGACCGTACTTACGAATTAATCGTCACATAGATGTTGGTATTGCGCGATTCGTAGCCATCAGGTGCCAGTGGCCTAGCGCAGTGGAGATGATTTGAGCAGGGTGCCGTGAAAGTGAGATTGCCGCGAGACACCGGGCTTGTGGCTTGCGAGCAATTTCACCGGTAATTTTTGAAACAAGCGATTTTCTTGGCTCAAAAATTAGGCGTAAAAACATCGGCGGGCTTTGCCGATTTTTGAAGCCGCCAGCACGGCACCCCACTCAAATCATCGAAACGCAGTTAGACCACTGGCGCTAGATGGCGGGCCTGAAACACTGTCGATGCCGACGCAGTATTTACATTATGACATGCGTGGCAACGCCGGTCGATCAAAGTAGTAGCCTTGGGTATAGCGAGACTTGATCACGTTTTTGGCAAATTCAGCGTCTTGCGAATTCTCCACATCATTGACAATGATATCGACGTCAACCGCGGCGCATGCTGCTTGCAAGGCCTTGATCTGAGCTGGACCAGCAGGAGCGGCGTACAACTTGTGTAAATCACTAGCGCGCATTTTCACCCCATCGATCAACGCCAAGTATGGCTTGAAGGTTGCGAGATCATTATCTGGGGCAAAGTTTTTCAAAATGATCCGCAAATCACGCGCATGATAGGCCTTTGAAACCTTAGCCAAGGTCTCAAGATCAGGCAACAACGTCAGCTCAACAGCCAGCAGCGTTAACTTCGGCTCACGCTCACGAAACTCAGCCAAGCGTTGCGGTGTGCAGGCATCCACAAACACTTCAGGTAACACATTGATCATCATTCTTGGGGCGGCTTGCGTTTTGAGGACGTCATGCAAAAAGTTCATTTGGACCAATAATGGCAAGGCAATCACATCGGGAAAATCCCAGCGATCATAATCATTCTCATAC
>CAKRHU010000405.1 GCA_934339215.1 uncultured Lacticaseibacillus sp. | reverse complement strand
CTGATGAGCAGATCTTGCAAACCATTCAAGCTGGCGCCAACGCCATCACCTACACCGCCTATGGCATGACGGAAAAAACCTTCCATGAAAAAATGGCCAAATATCGCGAACAACAAAACTAACTCATCATGCCCGACAACCATCAACCTGGTTATCGGGCATTTTTGACATGGCGCACAAAAAAAGTGACCCATTGCTGAGTCACTAAGCCTTGCGCTCGCCTGATTTGGACAAGCGCTCAGGCTTGCCAAAGTAATACCCTTGGACAAAGCGAACGCCAAATTCTTGGGCCATCGCGATATCCGCTTCAGTTTCAGCCCCTTCTAAGATAAACTGCAAATGATTATCTTCTGCCACTTGCCGCCAAAAACTGATGCGCTCCCGCAAAGCCCCATCGTCATTGTTACGGCGCAAGTTTTGCATGGCGAATTTCACGCCGTCGACATAAGCCAAGCGCGTGCGCACTAATTCACAAGAGTTATCCGAGCCGACATCATCAATATAAATTTTGATCCCACTGGCACGATACAAGGCCGAAATATGGCGCATCACTGGCGCAGACACCACGTCGGTGACTTCCACGTTCAACGCCACTGGGCCATCTGGCGCACTGGCGACGTTGCACAAAGCCGCCGCCATTTCTTCATCTTTGAACTGTGCGGCCGTTAAGTTCACATTGAAGCGATGAAAGTCAGTATGACCCATTGCTTGGCGCAACAAGCGCGCGATTGCCACTGGCGGCAACTCGAATTCGTCAGGTAACACGTAACGCCCTAACCCAGTGTCAAAGCGGCGCAACAACAACTCGTGCAAGACGCGCGCTTGATCGCCAGCTAGCGAATAAACCCCTTGGGCAAAATAGCGGTAGCTAGAGTAGTCTTTTGGCGCGTCAACGACTGGGGTGATCACTTCCGCATCCACAGTGATCAAGTCGCGGCCGTTGCGCTTGGACTTATATACCGCATCATCAGCACGCCGATACACATCATCGATGGTGCGATCGGTGGGCCTAATTGCCGTCACGCCAACGGACATGGTCACATTCATCGCGCGCTGTGCATAGACATATTCATGCGTGCGCACGGCTTGGGCGACTAGGCGCAACACCGGCGTGGCTTGATGCACGTCGACACCAGGAAACACAATGTTCAACTCTTCGCCATTTGTGCGAAACGTCAGCGCCTGCGTATCAGCTTGTTGCAAGGCCGCTTGAATCGTGTCAGACACCGCCAACAACACCGCGTTGCCGGCCAGGTGACCATAACGCGCATTGATCTGCTTAAAATGATCCAGATCCAAACTCGCTAACGCCAATTGGCCATTTTGCGCTTGGGTTTGGGTGAATAAGTCGGCGAGTTGGGTTTGTTGATGTAACGCCACATCAGAAGACAGCTTCCCATTGTAATTGGCGATTCGGTCGAGTTCAGCATGCTCGGCATCTTCTTGCAAGACTTTGGCCCACGAGCCTAACGTCACTGCCGCCATGAAGCCATACATCACCGTGGCCCAAAGCCGGTCTTCTGGCATCACCGTCAACATCGTCGAATGTGTCGGTACAGTCAACCAAAACGCACCCGCCAACAAAAGCGACACCAATTCGCCGACACCTAGATTTGCCAACATTTTTTTAGGATAAGTGCGCAAACTGATCAGCAGCGCCAAAGACAGCGCCGCGAAAAATATCCCCAACGGTGTCGTCAGCTCTCCAGCATGGTGCATCTCCCACACGATCGCGACACAGACCAATTGAAAAACCGTTTCCAGTTTGGAAAAACCGTCAAAGAAAAATGGCGTCAGCAACACAAACAACGCGACATTGTGATAAAACCAACTCGTTTGCCCCAGCATCAACATCCCAGCAATAACGTGAATCCCTAAACCCACACCTACCATCAATGCATTGATTCGCAAGTGTAACCAAAAACCGCCACGCGCCACCACTTGGGCGTGTAGCCGGTGAAAAAAGAACATGTAGCCGACCGCAAAGAATGTGGCCAACACTGTGTGGATCAAATACTGCCCCAAGGC
>CAKRHU010000404.1 GCA_934339215.1 uncultured Lacticaseibacillus sp. | reverse complement strand
GGCTTAGTCTTTCAAGATGCCACACTTTATCCATGGCTCACCATCGCCGAAAATGTGCGGTTTGGCTTGAAGCTCGATCATCAAAAAGACACCGATGCGCAAGTCAAAGAATTTATTGACTTGGTCGGCTTGACCGGTTTTGAAGATCAGTATCCTTCACAACTTTCTGGCGGGATGCAACAGCGCGTCGCCATTGCCCGGGCGTTGATCAACTATCCCAAGATCTTATTATTCGATGAACCTTTTGGCGCCTTGGATGCCTTCACGCGCATGCGGTTGCATGATCAATTGATCAACATTTGGCAAAAGCGCAAGTTGACCATGGTCATCGTCACCCATGATGTGGAAGAAGCCGTGTACCTCGCTGATCGGGTGTTCACCATGACCCCACGGCCTGCCATTTTAAAAGAAATCGTGCCGGTGAACTTACCCCACCCGCGCGATCGCAACAGTCCAGAATTCATTGCATTGAAAGAAAGAGTCTTGGGGATCTTAAATTTTAAGGCGTAAAGCGCCATGAGGAGTGTCAGTTTATGAAAAAGCAAAACAACAAGAAAACGGCTTGGATCGCCGTTGCTGTCGTGGTAGTATTGGCCATTTTGTTAGCGGTGGTCTTCGTCAACCAAAACAAAAAGTCAGCCTCTAACAACAAAACCCAAACGACTGCCATCGCCAACAACAAAAAAGATGACAATTACGTCTTAAAGCTTGGCGAAGCTGGTGGGGTTTGTGGGGCGCCACAACAAATCGCCCAAGCCAAAGGATTCTTCGAAAAAGTCGGCTTGAAATATAAAATCGTCAAAACTTCTGCTGATTCTTCTGCGGTTGAAACTGTGACTTCCGGCAAAGTCGATGCTTCTAATACTTTGTTAGGTTCGATCATCCAGCCTTTAGCCAACGGCGCCCAATTGAAGATCACCACTGGCTTGCACACTGGCTGTGTCAGCTTGCTAACGGCCAAGGGTTCAACCATCAAGTCTGCTAAAGATTTCGTCGGCAAGAAAATCGGGGTTTCCACGGTTGCTGGGACTGAAGCCACTTTCACCAAGCGCTGGTTAGGGGATAACGGGGTCGATGTGAACGCCAACACGTCCAAAGTGCAATTCGTGCAATATGATGCCTCTGAATTAGCCATCGCGTTGGCAAAAGGCCAAGTCGATGCCATTGCCATTGAAGATCCAGATGTGCAAATCGCCGTTAAGCAATACGGGTTCAACGTTTTAGCCAGCTCTGCCAAAACTGCCCCATTCAACACCGAATATTGCTGTGTTGCCTTTGTTTCTGACAAGCTCGCCAAAGAACATCCAGAAGTTGCCCGCAAGTACACTTTAGCAATGCAAGAAGCTACGCAATGGGTCAAGAACCACCAAGCCCAAACAGCTAAAATCGCCATCGCCAAGAAATATGTTGCCGGCAAAGCCTCTGTGAACATGGAAGCTATGGCCACCTACAACTGGAAAGCCTCTTACAACGGCGGGACCAAAGCCTTTGTTCAAGCTGGGACGGATTTACAAAAACTCGGCATCGTCAACAAAGACACTGATCTCAATGCCTTAGCTAAGAATTCCTTCATCAAATTTGATGGCGTGAAATAAATTTCGTGAAGCCTCGAGCTGTGGTGGTTCGAGGCTTTTTTGCGTTCAATGACAATTTCTGCGCATAATATGGGCGAATAGGAGTTGAAGGACTATGGATTTTACAAATCAACGCATCTTAATAATCGGCGGCACCTCAGGCTTTGGTGCTTCTGTGGCAAATTCAAGTTTAAAAGCTGGTGCCCATGTGCATGTGATCGGGCATGATCCGATCCGGCTGCATAAATTCTTAATGAGTCACCCTGGAATTGCTGGCTCATCATTAGACGCTAGTGACCCTGATGCCTTACAAGCTTATTTCTCCCGACACGAAAATTACGACCATTTGATTTCAACGTTAGGTGGGGCCATGGGTGGCGGCTTTTTGGATAGTGAACTCGCCATGATCCGCAAAACCATCGAGGATAAGTTCTTTGCCAATCTTTCACTCGCCCGTTCCGCTGCTGGAC
>CAKRHU010000403.1 GCA_934339215.1 uncultured Lacticaseibacillus sp. | reverse complement strand
GTTTAAAGGAGTGTGCTTCATGCGTGAAAAGCATTTATTAAATTCAGATTGGCAATTTCACTATGGCCCAATCGATCCCTTGCCGACTACGGTCAAGAAGGCCTTCGCCATCGGTGGCGCCACCGCGCCGCTGCCAGATGAAGGCCAACGCCTGCCGATCAGTACTGGCGGGGAACATTTTCTCAAGTTGATCGCCCAAGGCAATGAAGCCATTGGCTTGCGGAATTTAGCCGGCACCAAGCTTGACGAGCATTTGGCAGGCAAGTGGCAACAAGTTGATCTGCCTCATGATTGGAAAGCCAGTTTGCCTTACAGCGATGACCCGATGTTATTAATGGCAGGTGGAAAAGTTGACGGCGTTGGGGTTTATCGCAAAGTGTTTCACTTAAACGATACCCAACAAAAACGGGTGATTTTACATTTTGAGGGGGTGATGCGCAGTGCCGATATTTGGTTGAATGGCGCTTATCTTGGCCATCATCAATCCGGCTATTCCGAATTCGCCTATGACCTGACGGAAACTTGTCAGCCAAACAGCGCCAATGTTTTGTTGGTGCGCGTGGATAGCACCACCGGCAGTGAAGGTTGGTGGTATGAAGGCGCTGGGATCTATCGAGATGTGTGGTTAGAAATGTTGCCTGAAGTGCATCTGAATGCCGACGACGCTTATGTCGAGACGCAAGCGCTTGACGATGAAGGCGCGCATTTAGGGATTCAAGCGTCAGTCACCAATGATAGCGATCACGTCATCACCACTGCGCCAACGATTAAGTTGATCGATCAAGTCATCACCTTATCTCCACAACCGATCGTACCTGGCGAAACCGCGCATTTTCAAACTGACATTATCGTGCCAAGTTTTCAACCTTGGACGCCAGAAACCCCGCATTGTTATCAAGCCGAATTTAGCTTGAATGACAATGATGGCCTCAGTAAAACCTTCGGGATCCACACCTTTGCTTATACTACCGAAGGGTTTCGCTTAAACGATCAGCCTTATATTTTGAATGGGGTTTGTGAACATCAAGATTTCGTTGGTGTCGGCGTGGCGTTAACCCAAGACTTGGTGGATTACAAAATTCAAGTCTTAAAGCAAATGGGGGTCAATGCCTTGCGCTCAGCGCATCATTTTGCCTCCCCGCAACTCTTGAACGCTTGCGATCGTTATGGGATCTTATTGATCGATGAAAATCGGATCCTTGAAGCCACGCCTTGGCGCCAAGCGGATTTGGCTTTAATGGTGAAAAAGCAACGCATGCATCCTTGTGTCGCCTTTTGGTCATTGGCTAATGAAGAAATCGTCGGCAACACCGCATTAGGCGCGCGTAATTTGAAACGTTTCGCCCAAATCGTGCGGCGCTTAGATGCAGAGCATTTGATCGTTTCGGCAGAATTGTTGAATCCTGAAGGTGAAATCAATGACGATTACGTGCAATGGCTTGACGTCTTGGGCTTGAATTATCCAGAAGCAGGCGTCATGGGTGATGGCGCGTTAAAGATTCGCCAAACCCATCCGCAATTGCCAGTGATGAGCACGGAAAGCGCCTCGTATTTTCAAACCCGCGGGGCTTATCGCGATGACCCTGAACATGCCCAAGCCAATTCATTAGGCAGTCTATACTCCATGGTGTTGCCTGGCAAGCGGGCAGCTGGCGATCCTGGCGTTGGTGGCACGGCTCGGCCTGAAGTCACCATGGCCTTTGCCCATGCCCATCCTGAATTTAGCGGTGTGTTCTTATGGACCGCATTTGATTATGCTGGGGAACCCTCGCCTTTTCAATGGCCTGCGATCGGCAGTCAGTTTGGGATGTTAGACACCTGTGGCTTCCCTAAAGCTTATTATTATTACTTCCAAGCCCAATGGACGAAAAAACCGATGGTCGCCATTGCCACCCATTGGAATCGCGAAGGCTTAGACGTTAGCGAAGATGGTCAAGTCCCGGTGCGCGTTTTTTCCAACGCCAACACTGTTGAATTACAACTCAACGGGCAAAGCCTCGGCGAACAAGTTGTGTCCGACTATCAAGCACAATGGCAAGTGACTTATGCACCT
>CAKRHU010000402.1 GCA_934339215.1 uncultured Lacticaseibacillus sp. | reverse complement strand
ATACTGTCGCCAATTATCAACTGCTCAAGCTCAATGCCCAAGTCGATCCCGATTGGTACGCCGACCATCACGTGAATTTCATGTTCGTGTTTGAACGCGATCAAGACGACACCTTGCCGCAACTGTTTCCAGAGCTGAGCATGGTGCGCAATAATCCGCGTGGTTTGGACGTGATGCAAGCAGGTGTCACCAAAATGTCTGGCATTCGTCAATTGCTGAGCCAGCCTGATTTTGTCGATATTCCCACTTATGCTTTCGGTGACGCCCAAAATGACCTCCCAATGTTTGCCGGTGTCGATCATCCCATTGCGATGGGCAACGGACAAGTTGAAACCAAAAAACAAGCTGAGTTTATCACCACAGCCAATGATGATCATGGCATCGTCAATGGGCTCAAACATTTCAATTTAATTTAATCGCGACGCACCTCGACAAACCTTGAGGTGCTTTTTGCTTGCGTGGTGGTGTTATACTGATCGTGTATCCGCATACAACAGGAGGTAAATCATGGCTAAATTACCAACAGATTTCTTATGGGGCGGCGCAGTTGCTGCCCATCAACTCGAAGGGGCCTGGCAAGCAGGCGGCAAAGGCATGTCGATTGCCGATGTGATGACGGCGGGTTCCAATACTCAACCGCGTGAAATTACCAATGGCGTCTTGCCTGGGAAAAATTATCCCAATCATCAAGCGATCGATTTTTATCATCACTATAAAGAAGATATCGCGTTGTTTGCGGAAATGGGCTTCAAGGCTTTTCGCACCTCGATTGCTTGGACCCGGATTTATCCCAATGGCGATGAACTTGAACCAAACGCTGAAGGGTTAAAGTTCTATGATGATTTATTCGCCGAATGTCACAAATACGGCATTGAGCCAGTCGTGACGTTGGCTCATTTTGAAATGCCTTATCATTTGGTGACGACTTATGGTGGCTGGCGTGATCGGCGTTTGATCGACTTTTTCTTGCGCTTTGCCAAAACCTGCTTCAGCCATTTCAAAGACAGCGTCAAATATTGGATGACCTTCAATGAAATCAACAACCAATGCAACTACATGCGCGACTTTTCGATGGCCACGAATTCTGGGCTGATTTTCTCACCGGATGCCACACCTGCAGAACATGAAGCGACCATGTATCAAGCCAGTCACTATGAACTGGTGGCCTCTGCGTTGGCAGTGGCGGCTGGGCATGAAATCAATCCCGACTTTAAAATTGGCTCGATGATCAACTTCACCCCACAATATCCCGCTTCCAGCAAACCAGAAGATGTGCTCATGGCACAAAAGGCGATGCAAAAACGTTTTTGGTGGGAAGATGTGCAAACCTTTGGTAAATATCCGCGCTTTATGGAAGCCTTCTTTAAGCGCACCGGTTTGCGGCCAGACATCACGGAACAAGATCGCGCTGATTTAGCGGCGGGGAAAGTGGATTACATCGGCTTTTCCTATTACAGCTCTAACACGGTTGCCGCCAGTGCCGACAATCCTTGGTATGATTTTGATGGGGTCAAAGCTGAAGTCAAAAATCCGCATTTGCAAACCAATGACTGGGGTTGGACCATTGATCCGGTCGGCTTACGCTACAGCCTGAATTGGTTGAGTGAGCGCTACGATTTACCATTGATGATCGTCGAAAATGGGTTAGGGGCTTTTGATCACGTCGAACCAGATGGCAGCATTCACGATCCATACCGGGTGGCATATCTTAAAGCCCATATTGAACAAATGATCAAAGCCGTTGATGAAGATGGTGTCGAGCTTTGGGGCTACATGCCTTGGGGCTGTATCGATTTGGTTTCGGCAGGCACTGGTCAAATGGATAAACGTTATGGCTTCATTTATGTCGATAAAAACGATTCCGGTGTCGGTACCTTGAAGCGTTCACGCAAGGATTCCTTTAAGTGGTATCAACATGTGATTGCCACCAATGGGGAAGATCTCGGTTAGCGTGCAATACCGCGTCTAACTCTTGACGCGGTATTTTTTGTCTCGGTTTAATTTTGGCTTAAAATGGCGGTATTCAGTGATTTTTCAGGAAGAACTTCAGTAT
>CAKRHU010000401.1 GCA_934339215.1 uncultured Lacticaseibacillus sp. | reverse complement strand
GCCTTACACCATCGTTGTCGGTGATAAGGAATTAGCTTCAGCAACCGTTTCCGTTCGTCGCTATGGTGAAGCTGACTCTGAAGAAGAACCAGCCAATATGTTCATCGATTCTGTGGAAGCAGAAGTTAAGAACTACTCCCGCGATGGTTCCCGCAAGCCTAGCGAAGCCAACAAAGTCTTAGGCGACTAATTCGTTAAGTCAAGAGTCAGGCCGAGTGCCTGGCTTTTTTGTTTGCACTTCGTGATCAGTTTTGAGATACTTTAATGATTAACTGAAAGGAAATTTGCTTATGTTGCCAATTGTAAAAGGTGTTGTCTCGTCACTGGAGGACAGCGTAAAATAGCTTCCTCCGCGTCTAGGAGGACATCATGACTTTAACTGAATACGGAAATACTGCATCAGAACCCCTCACCGTAGGCTTAAATTTAGGCCGCGTGATCTCAGTCAGCCACCAAACCTATACGGTGATCACTGAGCTGGGCAAGTATCACGCGGAAGTTGCAGGACGGTTGCACAACTTAGCGATGAGCCCAGAAGATTTGCCAACAGTCGGCGATTGGGTACAATTGCGTTTGCCAGTAAACCTTGAAGATGTGGCCTACATTGAACGCCTCAATGATCGCAGTAGTGTTTTCTTGCGCAAAACCGCTGGTCGCAAACATGACGCACAATTGGTCGCGGCCAATGTCGATTGGCTCTTGTTGTGCATGGCGTTGGATCACAATTTCAATGTCAGACGCTTAGAGCGCTATTTGGCAGTGGCCAAAGCTAGCGGCGCAAAGCCGGCAGTGGTATTGACCAAAGCTGACCTTTCAGCAGATTTGATCACGCAACTCGATCAAGTCGACGCGGTGTTACCCGATCAAACGCCGGTACTTTTGTGTGATGCCACGCAACCAGCAGGGCTCGAAGAATTAGCTGATTTCATGCAGCCGCAACAGACTTATGCCTTGATCGGCTCATCAGGAGTTGGGAAAACCACCTTGATCAATCAGTTAAGTGGAGAAATCAAGGGTGAGACGCAAGCGGTACGCACTCGTGATTCCCATGGTCGGCATACGACTACCAGCCGTGAATTGATGGTGTTGCCAAATCTTAGTATCGTGATCGATACCCCGGGGATGCGCGAGTTGGGCCTTGTGGATGCCGATGTCGAAGGGGCTTTTGCTGATATCACGCAACTGGCGCAGCATTGTCGGTTTAACGATTGTACCCACACCAACGAACCAGGATGTGCGGTGCAACAAGCGATTGCTGAAGGCGAACTGCCACTAGCACGCTTGGACAGTTTTCTACGTCTGCAACAAGAAGCGGATCAAAATACCCAACTGCGCGGTAAAGCGCGCGAACAAGCCAAAATCAAGCGGATGTTTGGTAGCAAGAAACAAATGCGCGCCGTGATCCAGGCTAGTCGCAATAAGCACAGATAAGTGGAGTCGCCAGGTGATTTGAAGTCACTTGGCGATTTTTATGCCGCGGAGAAAATCGTCATTATAATAGAAGAAACGCGTCAACTATGTTAAGCTACAACATGTTAGAAAGAAGGTCGATCACTTGATCATACAATTATGGGGCTCATGGCTGGTGTTATTTCTCATCGCCCGCTTACTCGGTGGGGCAGTCATGATCTTGGCCATGTTCATCATGGCGGCATTACCAGGGGATCGCAATCAGCGCTTTGCCAAATTGATTCAAAACAACGGTCGCGGCATGTATGCCTTGATCGGCATCGTCTTGTTGATCGCATTAGTCGGCGTATACTTTGTGTCGCAATGGTGGTTTGCGATGATCGAATTCACCCCAGTAGGCGTCGCCGTCTTCGGTAGTGTCGGCATCGCAGGCATCACTTGGTTGTCTAGCTTCATCAAAAAGCGTAAAGATTTCCAACTTAAAATGTCGCAAATGCATGATGACGACGATGATTCTGAAAAATAAGCGACAAGCGTCAATCTTTTTTCTTGACGTCGGCAATTAATTCAGGTATACTATTAAACGTTGAGAAAACAAGCAGAAGCGCCCGCTTCTCGCCCAAGTCATTGTGACCGCTAGGCAAAAATGTTCGGTAACCATGACGGCGGGAGTTTCTATGT
>CAKRHU010000400.1 GCA_934339215.1 uncultured Lacticaseibacillus sp. | reverse complement strand
GACGAATGTCAAAGCGGTTTTTTAAGTTAAAAGCTATAAATTACAGCTTGTTAACGTTAGCAGCTTGAGGCCCACGATCGGATTGTTCGATGTCGTAGGAAACAGCTTGGCCTTCGTCAAGAGTCTTGTAACCGTCGCCTTGGATAGCGGAGAAGTGTACAAATACGTCTTGGCCATCTTGACCAGTGATAAAGCCGTAGCCTTTGTCTGCGTTAAACCATTTAACTGTGCCTTGTTGCATAGTGATGAATCTCCTTTATAAACCTAAATATAGTGACAAACAACGGTAATCTCGAAAGGAAAATTCATCATGCATGACACAACAATTCTCGCTTCTGTTAATTACTTGAACTCAGTATACCACAGAATCCAACATAAACCTAATATTTTACCTGAGAGAATCTGTCAGATGACTGATGACAACTGTGGTTTTGTGTCAGATTACCAGCCTTGAGCGGTCATCGCATCCGCAACTTTGGTGAAGCCAGCAATGTTCGCGCCAGCCAAGTAGTCGCCTGCAACACCATATTCTTTGGCGGCAGCCACAGAGTTAGCAAACAAGGTTTCCATAATGGCTTTCAACTCGCCATCGACCGTTTCAAAACTGTCAGAAGCACGCCGAGAGTTTTGACCCATTTCTAAAGCAGATACCGCAACGCCACCGGCATTGGCCGCTTTAGCAGGGCCGTACAAAATGCCATTGGCCTGGTAATCCGCGATGGCATCAGGCGTTGATGGCATGTTAGCCCCTTCAGCAACAGCAATGGCGCCGTTAGCACGTAATTTCGCGGCTTGTTCGCCATTGATCTCATTTTGAGTCGCACATGGCAACGCCACATCATACTTGATGTCTGCGTCCCAAACGGAACCTTCGTGATAAGTCGCACCGGCCTTGCGGTTGGCATATTCGCTGATACGAGCGCGCTCAACTTCTTTAATTTGCTTCAACAATTCAAAGTCGATGCCATCTTCGTCATAAACATAACCATTGGAATCAGAGGCAGTGAGGACCTTGGCACCATATTGTTCCGCCTTTTGAGTGGCGTAAATAGCAACATTGCCGGCACCAGAAATCACAATACGCTTGCCTTTGAGTTCTTGCCCATTTTCTTTGAGCATCGCGTTAGTATAGTACAATAAGCCGTAACCAGTGGCTTCAGTCCGAGCCAATGAGCCGCCATAGGACAAGCCCTTCCCAGTTAAAATACCACGTTCAGCACCATGCAGGCGTTTGTACATTCCATACAAATAGCCGATCTCACGACCGCCGACCCCGATATCACCAGCTGGCACATCAAGGTCTAAGCCGATGTGACGGTGCAATTCTAACATGAAGGATTGGCAAAAGCGCATGATTTCGTTATCGGACTTGCCTTTAGGGTTAAAATCAGACCCACCTTTACCCCCACCGATCGGCAAGCCGGTCAAGGAGTTCTTGAAGATCTGTTCAAAGCCCAAGAACTTCACAATGGATAAGTTAACGGAAGGATGCAACCGCAAGCCGCCTTTGTAAGGGCCGATGGCAGAGTTGAATTGAACCCGGAATCCTCGGTTAACTTGCATGTTGCCAGCATCGTCTACCCACGGCACTTGAAATTGGATGGCGCGATCAGGTTCGGTGATGCGAGCCAAAATGTTGGCTTTGATATATTCAGGATGTTTTTCGAAGACTGGGGTGATGGTTTTAAAGAAGTTAGATACCGCTTCTTGGAATTCCGGTTGGTTCGGGTCGCGTTGTTCGATTTTAGCGCGCACTGCTGCGATATAGTCAGTTGCTTCTGTCATATTTTGTCACCTTTCTTGATTAAGATACTATGATAGTTTAGCACATAAAATGAGATTGCAATGAGTTTCTAAGTTTTCGATAGCAAATAAGATAGTGAACACCAATCGTTCTTTGTTATTGTATCACCTTTTTGTGCAAGACGTTGATGCAATCGGATACATTTGTTGTCAGCTAAGAAAACAGGCAGTCACGCACAACGACTGCCTGTTTTAAGCTTACTTTTGCTTATCTAAAACCGAATGATGCATCCCATAAACCAGGTAAACGATGAGTCCAATGACAAACCAGACACCTGAATACAGCTT
>CAKRHU010000399.1 GCA_934339215.1 uncultured Lacticaseibacillus sp. | reverse complement strand
CTTTCAATGGTCGGTAACTGTTTGTTGGTGTTGGTCACCAAGCTGGCAAAGCGGCGAATCATCGGCAAGTTATCATCGAGTTGAATGCCCGCTTTGTTGAATTCGGTCATTAAGGTTTTGGCGACGGTATCGACAAATTGCGTGGAAATGGTCGATTGCAGGGTTGAAGCACCGCTAGCCGTGATTTTTGGTGCGATCGCGTTGATTTTTTCATTGACGTAATAATCCAGTTTCGGCTTTTTGACTTTGCCTTGCACGATGGTTAACAAATCTTTGGAAAATGATTTCGGCACCACGATCCCGGCGTAATACTTGCCGGAACGTACGCCTTCAGTCACGGCTTGTTTGGAATCGACGAAGCGCCAGCCGAGCTTTTTATTTTTGTGGAGTTGATCGACCAGCTCTGAACCGATGGCGATTTTCTTATCATTAAAAGTCGTCGCTTGATCTTGCGAATAAACGGCTACGGTCAGCGCTTGGGTGTTGCTGTAAGGATCCCACAGCGCCCACACGTTGAACCAGCAATACAAGCTGGGGATGACGACTAACGCCAACACTAACAAAAAGGCTGGCGGGCTTTTGACCAAGCGTCGCCAGTCCAATGCAAACAATTTCCCAATATTTTTCATACTCATCCTCCGATATCTTAATAAATATATCATGAAAAATGAGCTTAAAACAGGCGAATGTGAATGGATTTATGATTGTAATATTTATATGTAGGAATATACTTTGAATAAGTGAATTTAAAGCTCGTGATTGGTTTGAATCAATATGTTCACTTTGCGATACCAGCGCTTAAAATGAATGTAGTGATTGACGATATCGGTGAATAGATCACTTAAACAGCTTATGATGATGCGAATGCAGGAGGCACAAGTCGTTTGAATCAATCCGTTATGAAGATTTCCTCATCTCAATAAACCTAGCAAAAACAACGCCCATTCTGTGATGATTAACAAAATGAGCGTTATTCTTATAATATGATATTGAAATTTTAAATTGACGCCTCAAGCTTATTTCTTCAACAACCGTACGCGATATACCGCATCGATGGCTTCAAGTTTCTCAACCACGTCATCAAAATCGAATTCGTTATTGGTGTCGATGATTGAATAAGCCACTTTATCACGGGCGGCGTTGGACATGGATTCGATATTGACGTTGGCTGTTGCCAATAGCGTTGCGATTTGCCCGACCATGTTGGGGATGTTTTGGTGCATGATGGTCAAGCGATACTTGCTGGCAAAAGGCACTTCGATACTTGGCAAGTTCACCGAATGCATCACATTCCCAGTTTCAAGGAAGGTCATAATCGTATCCGCCCCTTGAACCGCGCCATTGGCTTCGGCTTGCAAGGTGGAGCCGCCGATATGTGGGGTGACTAGGACATCTTTGCGATTAAGGATCTCCGGTTCGCCAAAGTCGGTCATGTAGCGTTTCAAATGGCCTGCATCCAAGGCCTCACATACCGCATGATTGTCGACAATGCCGCCGCGCGCGAAGTTCAACAGGACGGTGTCTTTTGGCATCAAGGCGATTTCTTTGGTTGAAATCATGTTGGTGGTTTCCGAATTCTTAGGCACATGTACCGACACATAGTCCGCATTGACCAAAGCTTCTTCCAAAGACGCGGCACGTTTGGTGGTGGTGGGGATATGCCAAGCATCGTTGGCCGATAAGTAAGGGTCGTAGCCGATGACCTGCATGCCTAATGCGCCTGCCGCAGTGGCCACGCGGGCCCCAACATGCCCCACGCCGATCACAGCCAAGGTTTTGCCCGTGAGCTCGGTGCCGTTGAATTGGGTTTTCTCACGTTCTGTTCGCGTGGAAATATCAGCGCCAGAGTTTTGTGCCGCGTACCGTGCCGCAGAAAAAAGGTTGCGGCTGGCGATGATCAACATCGCGACGACCAATTCTTTGACGGCGTTGGCATTAGATCCTGGGGTGTTAAACACGGCGGTGCCATTAGTGGTGGCGACGTCCAGGGGAATGTTATTAAATCCGGCCCCACAGCGGACGATAGCTTTGAGATTTTGCGGGAAGTTATACCCATGCAGATCCACCGACCGAATCAAAAAGGCGTCGGCGTCTGTGG
>CAKRHU010000398.1 GCA_934339215.1 uncultured Lacticaseibacillus sp. | reverse complement strand
CAGTGAGTGTTTGACACGTTAAGTTTCCGGGGCTTATCGTGGGGCAAACAATACCAATTGCTACTATAGCGCAAATCAGCGTCTGCGTCAATGAAAATGTCTGGTTGACGCGTTGAAAAACGAGTGGATTTTCATGCGGTAAAATGCCAGTCTACGTGAGAAATACGTCATGTCTAGACTGGTGTCATGTGATGCTAGTGGTTAGACAACTGCCTCCAAAAGCGAGGCGAGATTTTTTAACGATTGCTGTCGGCCCTGTGGTCGTCGGAGTTATCATTCACTTGATTGCGCCGGGCTGGACGCTTTAGATGACGATCAGCCAGTTACCAACCAGACCTCCACGCGAAATAAATCCTTACTTCATTGCCCGAAGCGGGGATTTGATTTTCTTACAGATTTACGATGCATAACTCGACAGCTAGTGCAGTAGTCGTTGACTAAGCCGCCATCGCTGGCCGCTTGGCAATGATCAACCCGATCATCCCCATCAAAAAACTCAAGCCCAAACATACGATGACCACACCAGGCCAAGCGACCACTTGCGAAAGCCATGAGAAACTCACTGGGCCGATCGCTGCTAAGATATACCCGCCTGATTGCGCCATCCCCGACAAGCTGGCAGTACCCAGCGCTGTTTGAGTCTTTTTTTGAAAGAAGACGATACAAATTGAAAAGGCGGCCCCACTACCGGCACCCATAATGATCGCCATCAACGCTTGGATCCAGAACACGGATGGTCCGATTAAAATTCCAACTAGTCCAATGACAAAGCCACCAGCCGCGATCAACACCACTGTGGTCAACCCGTGTTTGCGCTCTGCCAATGTCGGCGTCAACATGTTCAATGGCAAGCCGAATAGCTGAAAAATCGTTGCTAACGTGCCGGCAGTCACCGCATCAAAGCCAGCATTTTGCCAAATGGATGGCAGCCAGGTCAACAGTGAATAATACAACACACTTTGCAATCCGAAGAATAAGGCAATCAACCACGCCAGGCGTTCTTTGGTTAAGCTGACTTTTTCACCTTGCGTCGCATGCGCCGTTTGATGACTTTGCAGTTGCGGCAACACCCCTAACCAAACCACTAAGGCAATCACGCTAACGGCGCCAAACGTGGCCATCGTCGTGGTCGCCCCGACTTGCTTGGCTAACAAGCCACTGGTCCCAGTCCCAACACTAGCAACTAGTCCCATGGCCGTAGTGTACATCGTAGTCATCACCGCAATGCGATGTGGAAATTCACTTTTGATCAACGCCGGCAATAACACATTCCCGCCAGTGATACCAAGTCCTACAAACGCCGTCCCGATCAATAAGCCCCAAGCGTTGGGGATCAAGCGCAAAAAAGCGCCTAGTACTAACGCCGACGCGGCAAACGTCAACACCCGCCCTGGCCCATATTTGGCGCCGAGTTTGCCGATCACTGGTGACATGATGGCAAACATCGCCAATGGAATCGACGTCACAAATCCCGCCAAGCTTTTCGGCAAAATGCCACTGGCACTTAACGTATTTAACAATGGTGGCATCATGGTGATCGGCAAGCGCAAATTCGCCCCGATCAAAAATACCCCGAGTATCATTAACCAAACCTGTTGCTTTTTCAAACGATTAACTCCTATCGCTGACTCGCTTCGACTCCTTTACGTCTTCGCTTCGCATCCATCACTAATTTAATAATACACTTCTTTGAGGTAAAGCCCAGATGCCGGCGCGGTACCGCGGGCTTGTTGGCGATCTTTGACCTCATACAACCGCAAGAAATCATGGACATCCCGCCGGCCACTGCCGATTTCGAGCAACGTCGCCACCAGAATGCGCACCATGTTGTACAAAAAACCATTCCCGTAAAATTCAAACACGACTTCATTGTGTTGCGGGTCATCGCGCACCGTCGCCTCATAAATCGTCCGCACCTTATCGACGATCACACCACCGCTTGCGGCAAAGCTGGTGAAATCATGAGTGCCGACCACATCATTTAAAGCAACTTCAACTTTGGCTAAATCTAGCGGATAAGGCCAATGTCCCGTATACAACCGATTAAATGGATCAGTGAAACGCCCACGGGCCACCCGATACAAATAGCGCTTGCCTTGAGC